>CAITDZ010000019.1 GCA_903891285.1 uncultured Solirubrobacterales bacterium | reverse complement strand
GATCGCGCCAATCCGGCCTCGCTCGCGTGTGTAGAGGTGAAGGATCCGATCGGCCTCGCCATACCGGATCGAGCGAAGGACGATCCCCTCGGTCTTGTAGGTCTTTCCTGCCATCGCAACAGATTGACCTCCTGCCCGGACGGGGTTCACCCCCGTCGGCGCCTCGGCTTCCGCCTCAGCCTCACCTGACAATCGGGGCAGTAGTAAGTGGACCTTCCACCGACCACGATCCGGGTCACGGTTCCCCCGCAGCCCAGACAGTCCTCCCCCTCGCGCAGGTGGACCAGGAACTCTTCCTGCATCGAGCCGTTGGTCCCGCGGGCATCGCGGTAGTCGTCGATCGAGGCACCACCCAGCTCGACTCCCCTCTGGAGCGCCTCGACGATCCCGGAGTGGAGCGCCTGGTGATGCTCGGGCTTCATCGAGCCCCCCGGCGAGAGCGGATGGAGGCCGGCCCTGTGGAGCGCCTCGTCTGCGTAGATGTTCCCGATCCCGGCAACGACGGCCTGATTGAGTAGAAGTGACTTGAGGGGACCGGTTCGGCCGCTGGTGACCCGGGCGAGTTCCTCGACCGTGAAGTCCTCCGAGAGGGGCTCGACCCCGAGCCTCTTGCCGAGGTAGTCGTCCAGCTCGGCCGGGGTCGCGACGAAGCCCCGTCCGAACCGGCGCGGGTCGTAGAAGCGAAGCTCGAGCCCGTCCTCGAGTCTGAACCGGGCCTTCAGGTGCTCTCCCTTCGGCGGCCGGTAGATCCGGCCGTCGGGAGCGGGGAGCTCTTCCTCACCCTCGGCCAGGACCAGGTTGCCGGTCATCCGGAGATGGATCACGAGCGTGTCCCCGTCGTCGAACCTGAGCAGCAGGTACTTGCCCCTGCGATCGACTCCCTCGAAGGTCCTCCCCGCGACCGACCTCTCGAAATCACCCGGGTCGTGTGGCTTGGTGAAGTAGTGGTCGAGGATCTCGACCGACTCGACCCCACGCCCTGAGACCTCGGGGTCGAGCTGACGGCGAACCGTTTCCACCTCGGGGAGCTCGGGCACCCCGCGGTTCTATCACTCGCCCGGTGCCGGCTTCGAGGCCCTCGGGTGGGACCGCATGTAGATGTCGTGGAGTTCGGTACCGGAGAGGTGGGTATAGACCTGGGTGGTGGCGACGTCTGCATGGCCCAGCATCTCCTGGACCGCCCGAAGGTCGCAGCCACCGGCGAGGAGATGGGTCGCGAACGAGTGCCGGAGGGTGTGCGGGGTCATCGCCTCACCCAGTCCGGCCGTCTCGGCGTGGCCCTGGACGATCTTGTAGAGCCCCTGCCGACTCAAAGGTCGGCCCCGATAGTTGAGGAAGAGGGCAGCTTCATGACGGTCGCCCGCAAGCAACGGCCGGCCCGCAGTCCGATAGGCATCGATCGCCCGAATCGCCCCGGACCCGACCGGAACCAGCCGGTCCCGGTTCCCCTTGCCCCTGGCCCGAAGGACGCCCTCCTCGGTGTCGACGTCCGCCATCTCCAGTCCGATCACCTCGGAGACCCGGAGCCCGCAGGCGTACATCACCTCGAGGATTGCCCGGTCCCGATAGGCCTGTGGGGTGCTGCCGGAAGGTGCAGCGAGCAGGGCTTCGACCTGCTCGACGGTGAGTACCGGAGGGAGAGTCTTCCTGCGGCGCTGCGGCCCGATCCCGGTGGTCGGGTCGTCGTCGATCAGACCCTCCCTCCTCAGGTACCTGTAGAACGACCGGATCGATGCTGCCTTGCGATGGAGGGTCGAGGGAGCCGGTCGCTCACCTTCGTCCGGTTCGGCCAGCCAGGCCGACCAGGCGGCCAGGTCCTTCGGTTCGGCGGCGAGAGGATCGATCCCGCTGGATTCGAGGAACGCGCCGAATCCGATCAGGTCCGACCGGTACGCCGAGAGGGTATTCGGGGAGAGGCCCCGCTCGAGTTCGAGGTGGGCGAGGAAGTCCCCCAGCAGCTCGGTGAAGCCCTGGGGCAGACGAACGGCTGTCGAAACGGGCGCCTCCAGCTCCATGGGGTGGTTTTCTCCGGGCCGGAGGCCATTCCTCCGGGAGCAACCGGTCGACCGCCCCGACTCCGTCGTAATCGGGGCTAGGCCGGCAGGAGGGAGGCGAGCCTGGAACCGCCGGCAAGTGCGCCGGCGAAGAACTCCGGGTCTTCCGAGGGACCCCTGCCCATCGTCCGTGTCACGAATTCAGAACTTTCGAAACCGCTGAGGTCGACCGGCTCGATCGTCACCCGGTGCTTGCCACGTCCCAGGTCCCTGACCACGTCGCTCAGCTCTTCCGATCCTTCCGGAAGGGGCAGGTCGACCCCACCGAGCAGGTGGCTGAGGACCGTTCGCGAGTGATGACTCAGGCCCCGGTGACGGGGCCGTGGGTCGGAGCCCGAGAGTCGCGGGGCAACGACCGTCGGTGCGCCGAGGCTCAACCCGGCGTGGGCGGTGTCGAGGGCGGCCATGCCGCCGTGGCCATAGGTCGTCCCCGAACCGAGGATGCCCGGACCCGGCCCGGCAACCACCGCATCCCAGCCGAGCGAACCGGCCGCATCGAGGGCCCCGATCGTCGTTATCGCCTCGCCAGTACCACCCCAGGTCGGCCCGGCCGTTACGTGCCCTGCGAGCAGCCCCTCTTCCATCAAGGCCTTGACGTCCCGGGAGAGGGCGCCGGGGAGGGCCCCACCCTGAGTCTGGACGTAGCCGAGCAATGCTCCTCCCTTTCCCCCTTCGGACGCCTTCCTGGCGAAGGCCCAGGCGGCCGGAGCTAGCTGGCCGTGGAGTCCGATCACCAGGACGGGGATCCGGTCCTGCACCGCCTCGGGGGGATCTGCCGACACCTCGCGCTCCACTGTCCCGACCGGATGCTGGAGGGCCGAGTAGTTCAGCTTCATCACGTGGGGACCTTCCGCTCCCGGCCCCTCCAGGCCCCTGGTCAGGTTGACCAGCACGATGTCGAACCCGCCCGAACCCAACCCGAGGTCCAGTGCTTCGGTGTTGACGATCACCTCATCCCCGGGTTCGCAGGCCCCGACGAGGACAGGGTCGACCCAGGCCATCCGACGCTCACCCCCGAGTTCGACCTCGAGCGGTGACGTCGCAACCACGGTGCCCCTCCTCAGCTTCAGCAATGCTCGGGCGCCCCTTCGACCAGCGCCCGGCAGACCTCGAGCATCGCAACGAGGTTGGCCCGGGGGACGTTCTCATCGGCTGTGTGGTTGGCGAAGGTCCCATTGGCGAGAAGGAGGGCATCGATGCCCTCCGGCCTGAAGATGTTGACGTCACTTCCGCCTCCGGTCGAAACCCTCTCCGGCTCGAAGCCACTCGCGGAAAGGGCCTGCTCGGCGAGCGCGAGCGCCGGTGAGTCGTCCGGGACTTCGTAGCCCTGGTGGAGGATCGAGGTCTCGACCTCGACTTCGCAGCCGGATTCCGAGGCGGCCGAAGCGATGGCCTGCGCCATCTCGCCGGCTGCCTGGGCGGCCCGTGTCGGATCGAGTGACCTGGCCTCCCCGACCAGGGCGCACTGACCGGGAACCACGTTCGGGGCGGTGCCGCCCTCGATCAGGCCGACGTTGGCGGTGGTGTGGTCGTCTAGCCTGCCGAGCTCCATCGCAGCGATCGCCCGGGAGGCCGCGACGATCGCCGAGCGCCCCTCCTCGGGAACCAGGCCGGCGTGGGCCTCGACCCCGGTGATCCGGGCGGTTAGCCGGTGGTAGAAGGGTGAACGGGTGACAATCCGGCCGATCTCCTCGGCCAGGTCGAGGACGAACATCCGCTCGGAGACGAGCGAGGTTCTGTCGAAGGCGGCCGCCCCCCGAAGTCCGGTTTCCTCGGCAACCGTGAACAGGAGTTCGACCCCGGTCGGTGCCGGTTCTTCGACCAGTCCGGCGGCGAGCTCGATCATCACCGCGATCGCCGCCTTGTTGTCTGCCCCGAGGATCGTTTCCCCGGCGCTCCGGTAGACCTCGTCCCCGTCCAGCACTACCTCGATCGGACCCTCGTGGGGCACCGTATCCAGGTGGGCGCAGAAGGCGACCCAGCCCTCACCCTGCCCCTCGACCAGGCAGTGGAGGTTGCCACAGCCCGCCCCGGCAGCCTCGGCTGCATCGTCCTCGGTGACCGTCAGACCGAGCGCCTGGAGTTCGGCCCGCACCACCTCCCCGACCTCGGCCTCGCTCCCGGTCGGGCTTGCGGTCTCGCAGAGGCGGACGAACCGGCTCAAAGCCTGTCCGTCAGGTCGCGATCGAACGCCGGCCAAGCCGCATCAGGAAGTACGGGCCGGTCCGACGCCGGAAACCGGGAGTAAGGCCCGGGAGGTGGCAATCACGATTCGACCCTATCCCCGGAGGCCTCCCCATGTCCGGCGCGAACCGAGTGGTCCCTTGCCGCGGCGATCAATCCCCGGAACAGCGGCTCGGGGCGGTTCGGTCGGGAGTTGAACTCGGGGTGATACTGCGAGGCTACGTAGAAGGGATGGTCCGGGACCTCGACCGCCTCGACCAGTCGCTCATCGGGTGAGGTTCCCGACATCACCAGCCCGCCGTCCTCGAGGCGGGTCCTCAGCAGGTTGTTCACCTCGTAGCGGTGGCGGTGGCGCTTGTAGATGACGGCTTCGCCGTACGCCTCGAAGGCCCGGGTCCCCTCGTGGACCTTGACCGGGTCCGCGCCGAGCCTCATCGTCCCGCCCATGTCGGAGACCTCCTTCTGCTCGGGCAGCAGGTCGATCACCGGGTACGGGGTCTCGTGGTCGAACTCGGCCGAGTTGGCAGCCTCCATCCCGCACTCGTTCCGGGCTTACTCGATCACCGCGATCTGCATCCCGAGGCAGATGCCCAGGAAGGGGATCCCGGATGTCCGGGCGATCCGGGCCGCTTCCACCTTGCCCTCGACCCCCCTTTCACCGAAACCGCCAGGTATCAGGACCCCATCCACGTCGTCGAGCTCGGTCGGATCGAAATTCTCGGAGTCGATCAGCTTGACCTCGACCCCCACCCCGTTGTGGATCCCACCGTGCTCGAGCGCCTCGATCACCGACTTGTAGGAGTCGGCCAGCTGGACGTACTTCCCGACCAGCCCGATCTTCACGACCCCCTCGACGCCGTCGGCCATCCGGAGCATCTCCTCCCAGTCGGAGAGGTCTGGCGGGCCGGCCTCGATCCCGAAGTGGTCGAGGATGAAGTCGTCGGCCCCTTCGGCCCTGTACATCAGCGGGATCCGGTAGACGTTGCCGACGTCCTGGCCCGAGATCACGGCCTCGACCGGCAGGCTGGCAAAGTGGGCGATCTTCTTGCGGATGTCGCGATCGAGGCCGGCTTCGGAGCGGCAGATCAGTGCCTGGGGCTGGATGCCGATCCGCCTGAGCTCGTTGACCGAGTGCTGGGTCGGCTTGGTCTTCAGTTCACCCGCGTGGCTTATGTACGGCACCAGGGTCAGGTGG
>CAITDZ010000018.1 GCA_903891285.1 uncultured Solirubrobacterales bacterium | reverse complement strand
GGCCTCCGCGACCTCGACCTCAGTGCCAGATTCCTCGCCTCCCGATTCGGGCTTCAGCACGGTGGTCGGTGGGGCATCCTCCGCAGCCGCCTCCTCGCCCGAGAACACCTTGTCGAGCTGGTCGCCCTCGCCGGCCGGGGCGGTGATCGAGGCACCTGGGACGTCGTCTTCACCAGGACCGAAGGCCTCGGCCTCGGCCTTCTGGATCTCGTCCTCGCCGGCGCCCTGGCGCCGCTTGAGCTCTAGGTGCTCCTTGATCGCTTCGTCTAGCGTTCCCAAACTTTTCTCCGGGTCCCGGGTCCGACAAAACCTTCTAGCCGGGTGCCCTCGACTCCTCCCCCAACAGAGTAAGAGTTTTCCCGGTCCTCGTGGGGAGAGGGCCTCTCTGGTGGCAACCGAGGCCGTATCCTTCCCGGCGCGGGGCTATAGCTCAGTTGGTAGAGCGCCAGGATCGCACCCTGGAGGTCGCCGGTTCGACTCCGGCTAGCTCCATCCCTAGTCGCTCGCCCGCTTGCAGCCTTCGATCAAGGCCTCGCGGCTGAATTCGCCGAGGAGGTCGGGGGCGAGGCAGTTCGCCCCCTCCGGGGCCAGATCGAGCGAGGCCGCGAGCCGTCCGACCACCTCCCCGGCGGTGCCACCCTCGGCCACTACCTGTTCCAGGGTGACCGAGCCGTGGCGCTTGGCCAGTCGATCACCGTCTGGACCCCGCATCAGCGGTAGGTGGAGCCATTCCTCGGGTGGAGTGAGCCCCAGAGTCCGGTAGAGCCAGAGCTGGCGGGCGGTCGAGTCGAGCAGGTCCTCACCGCGGACCACCTCGGTCACCCGTTGGGCAGCATCATCGACCACCACGGCGAGGTTGTAGGCGTAGTCGCCATCGTTTCGCCGGACCACGAAGTCGTCGAGCACCACCTCGAGTTCACCGTGGATCACGTCCCTGAATGACACCCTTGCACCATCGGTCCGGACCCGGATGGCTGGGGGCCTTCCGGCCTGACGTCGCTCCTCACGCTCAGCATCGGTCAGGTCCCGACAGGTGCCCGGATAGGCGTCGACGGGGAGCCTGGGGTCGCGGTGGGGTGCCGAAGCGGCCTCGCGAACCTCTTTCCGACTACAGAAGCATTCATAGAGGAGGCCCTGGTGGGAGAAGCCGTCGAGCGCCTCTGAATAGAGAGCGCCCCTCCCAGACTGACGGATCGGCTCACCGTCCCAGTCGAGGCCGATCGCCCGGAGCTCCCCCTCCTGGACGTCGATCCACTCCTCCTTGGCCCTGGTCGAGTCGAGGTCCTCGATCCGGAGCAGGAAGCTTCCCCCAGCAGAACGGGCCGACAGCCAGGCGACGAGCGCAGTCCTCAGGTTGCCGAGGTGGAGCTCCCCGGTGGGCGAGGGGGCGTAACGGCCGACCACCTCGGTCATCGGTTTCGCCAGTCACGGCTCGATCCCGCTTGGATCATCCCCGGATGGTCTCAGGACCCTCGGGCGGGGAGGGCGGCGATTCCTGACGGCGACCCCTTCCTGTGGGAGGATGCCGCCAGGGAGATGGAGGAGAGCACTGCTTCAGCCAGTCATGCGAAGCGGAACGTGTACGTCACGGCCGCGATCGCAGGCCTCGCCGGTTTGCTGTTCGGCTACGACACCGGGATCATCGCCGGGGCCCTGCTCACGATCGAGTCCGATTTCAGCCTCGGCAGCTTCGAGGCGGGGATGGTCGTAGGGGCGGTCCCGGTAGGGGCCGTCTTCGGGGCCTGGTTCGCCAGCAGCCGGGCCGACAAGCTCGGCCGTCGGAAGCTGATCCTGGTCTCGGCCGCGGTCTTCATCATCGGGGCACTCGGCTCAGCGATTGCCGGCGGGGTCGGCCTCCTGGTCATCGCCAGGGTCGTGATCGGCCTGGCGATCGGGGTCGCCTCGGCGATCACCCCGGTCTACATAAGCGAGGTCGCCCCGCCCGACATCCGAGGCGGTCTGGTCACCTTCTTCCAGCTGGCGGTGACGATCGGGATCCTGGTCGCCTACCTGGTCGGCCTCGCCTTCACCGACGTCAACGAGGGCTGGCGCTGGATGCTCGGCCTGGGAGCCGTCCCGGCGCTGGTCATGGCTCTCGGGGTCCTCCGACTCCCGGAGAGCCCCCGCTGGCTCGTCATGCAGGGAGACACCGAGGGCGCCAAGGAGGCCCTCTCGACCATCCGGACCGGGGGTGGCGAGGCGATCAATGCCGAGGTGACCGAGATCCAGGGAGGCCTCGACACCGAAGAGTCCGGCAGCTGGCGGGACCTGCTCCAGCCGGTGGTCAAGGCAGCGCTCGTGGTC
>CAITDZ010000017.1 GCA_903891285.1 uncultured Solirubrobacterales bacterium | reverse complement strand
CGAGCCTCCCGGGGGGTCGACCGTGCTGGCGATTGCCGGGGCTCTGCTTGCGCTCGCGATCTGGGCCTCGACCCTGGCCCTGCTCGCCCCGCACCACGGGCGGATCGGTCGGGAGGGGCCGTCGGTCGGCAACCTGACCCGCCTGGTCGAGCTCTCCTGGCCGAGGACCCTCCTCTGGAGCGCCCACGGTGTCGTAGTCGTCGCGATGCTCGCCCTTGTGATGGCCGACCGGTGAACCCTGCCACGGACGACAAAGGGTTGGCAGGTCCGACGGCCGGAGATGACTCCCGCTCCCTCGGTGCAGCGGTCGGCCACGCCGTGGTCGACGTCCCGACGGCCCCTCCCGACCAAACCGTGTCGATGACCCTCGATCGGCTCTCTGCTGGCGGCCTCGCCGTGGTCAGGAAGGTGGTCGTGGTCGAGGGGCAGCGGCCGGTGGGCCTGGTCCCGATCGAGCGGCTCTATTCCGCAGCCGGGGAGGAGACCCTCGGCTCGGTGATGGAGGGCGACCCACCGATCGTCACCTTCGACACCGACGAAGAGCTCGCTGCCCACGATATGGCCGACGCTGGTGCGGGATGTCTGATCGTGGTCGGTCCGGGAGGTGGGTTGGTTGGACTCGTGTTTCCCGAGCAGATGCTGAGCGTCCTGCTCGCCGAGCACGACGAGGACATGGCACGTATCGGTGGTTACCTGTCGAGCTCCTCCCAGGCGCGTCACGCGGCCGAGGAACCGGTCCTGACCCGGCTCTGGCACCGGCTCCCCTGGCTGGTTATCGGGCTGTTCGGCGCGATGCTCTCAGCCGTACTGATGGGCGCCTTCGAATCCGAGCTCGAGGCGAACGTCCTGCTCGCCCTTTTCGTCCCGGCGATCGTCTACATGGCCGGGGCGGTAGGGGTACAGACCCAGACCGTGTTGATCCGAGCTTTCGCGGCAGGGATCCAGACCCGGGACATCTTTTGGCGCGAGTTGGTCACGGGACTGATGGTGGGGCTGATGATCGGGGGCCTCTTCCTCGCCTTCGCCGTGGTCGGCTGGGGGGACTTCCTTGTGGCCCTGGCAGTCGCGGTCGCCCTGTTCGCGAGCGCCTTCACCTCGACCCTGGTGGCAATGGTCCTGCCGACCGTGTTCAAGAAGCTCGGGGCCGATCCGGCCTTCGGCTCGGGCCCACTCGCCACCCTTATCCAGGACCTCTTCTCGATACTGGTCTACTTCGCGATCGTCTCCCTGATCGTCTTCTGATTTCGCCGGCCGATCTCGACCAATGACTCACGGGAATCTCTTGTATCTTCCGCAACGGCCGCAGCCTCCGCGCCCTGAAGGTGTTTCCAGGGAATAGGAAGCCGGTAAGAAATGTCGTTCAGGGGAGGAGCACGTGATCAGCACAGGAGTAGAGGGTTCCCGACGCCGAATTGCCATCTGCTCGGCGGCCGTTCTTCTAGCCGTCACTGCTCTATTCGTCCTGGCGAGGCCGGCGTCCGCTGTCACCTACGAAACCGGTTACAACCCGGATGGGCTGCCTACTGACGAGGGCTGTTTCTGGACCGGCCCGTTCACCCGCAAGAACCCCAAGACCAACGTGGCCGTTCCCGGAACCGAGATCACCTACTGGGCCGCGAAATTTCGCACTCCACCGGGGTCCACGCTCACCCTCAGGGGTGCATTTCCCCACGCCCGCTATTCCTCACTGAATTCCTACGACAACCTCGGGGCGTCGCAGACCTCGCTCCCCGACCGCGACATCACTCCAGACCCCGGCTCGATCAACCCGGGCCTCCCCGGGGCCAACCGGGCTGCGACCAACCGCAGCTACACGGTCGAGGTTCGCGGTGAGGCTCCACCCGCGGTCCCGGCAGGCAACACCCTCTACGCGGCACCCGTAGCCGACGGCTACCAGACGATCATCTACCGGGTCTATATCCCGGACCGTGGTCGTGACCTGGCCGGCGGGACCGGCGTTCCCGTGCCCTCCCTGAGGCTAGCCGGCGGCCAGGTGGTGGAAGGGTCCGACCTCTGCAACCAGATGAACTCGATCCACTACTTCACCTCGACCACGATGGATCCCCAGACCTACCAGACCCTGGTCAACTGGCCTGGCCGGGATCCGCTGACCAACCCGGCGGTCAATCCGATGGAGTTCTCGAGGTACTGGAACCTCCAGAACGTGGTCGCCCGTTACAAGACTCCGACCGAACAGAAGGAGGCCTGGCGCCTCTTCCCCAACTACGCCGGCACCCAGTACGACAACCGCGACGCCCGGTATATGACCAGCGGCTTCAGCTTTCGATTCGGCAAGGTCATCGTTCTGAAGGGGAAGCTGCCCACCACCCCCAGGACGCTCGATGGGCAGAAGAGGATGACCACCGGCCAGCTGGTCGCCTGGGACATGTGCATCATCCAGGCGCTCGTCACGACCAGGACCTGGAACTGCGTTTTCGACGAGCAGCTTCCGCTGAGGGGAGGGAAGAAGCGCGAGTACACGATCGTCATTTCGCAGCGGGCCAACCGGCCGAAGAACGCCCGAACGAAGTGCGGCGTCTGGTGGATGGCGCCAGACCCCGACGGTGACGGCGGGGGTCGGACCGATGTCGGCCAGCTCCTGACCAGGAACGTCCTCCCGGCCGAGAACTACAAGCGTTCGAGCTGGGATGTCCCGACTCCCTTCCCGGCCGATGCGGTCCGGACGATGGGCCCCTATTACCCGAAGGGCTCCTACACGACGAAGAAGTCCTTCGAGAAGCGCGGTTGTCCGAAGAAGTAGGCCCGGATGAGGGTTCATCCGGCAGTAACTCGGGAAAAGGTGGACGTCCTCCCAACCTCCTCCTGATCATCACCGACCAGCAGCGCCCCCCGATGCACTGGCCAGATGAGCCGGGATGGGTGGAGGGGCTTCTCCCTGCCGACGCCGAGCTTCGCCGGACGGGTGCATCCTTCGAGAACGCCTGCGTAGCGAGTTGCATGTGTTCCCCGAGCCGGGCCTCGCTCTTGACCGGTCGCTGGCCGGCCGAACATGGGGTCGAGCTGACCCTGACCCAGGGTGGGGCGAAGATCAAGCCCGAGAACGCCCCGGCCGCCGCAGCCGGAGCCGCCCGGGCGGTTGCCGGGGGCGAGATAGACCTGGGACGGGCCCTGGAGATGATGGTCCGGTCGGCGACCCGACCGGCCGATGGCGGCAAGGAGGAGCGTGAGCTCGACCCCAAGACACCGAACCTGGCGACGATCCTCGCTCGGGCCGGCTACCGGACCTTCATCAAGGGCAAATGGCACCTGACCCAGCCGGTCGACGGTGAAGAGTGGTCAGGTCGTGATTCGGACCGGCTGGCCGAGGAGTTCAGCCTCGAGGGCTGGGAGCCGCCGGACGCCGGGGAGAACATCGAACCCGAGCACTTCGGCGGGGGCAAGATCGCCGGTCGTTCGAAGCAGGGTTTCGATGAGGACTTCCGCAGGCAGGTCGAGGCCTTCCTCGCCGATCCGCCTCCCGAGCCCTGGGCCCTGATCTTCTCGCTGGTCAACCCCCACGACGTACTTGCCTACCCGGACTCCTTCGCCGAAGGGGGATACAGCCCATCCGACTGGGAGGACCTGAATGCGATCGGGCTACCCCCGACCGTCGACGAGGCCCTTCTGAACAAACCCTCGACCCACGTCTTCCAGAAGTTCGGTCAGGCGAGCTTCATCGGGGGCCTGGCCAATGACCGGCAGCGCCTCGACTACTGCCGCTTCTACGCCCACCTGCAGCGGCTTGCCGACCGCCACGTGGGCTCGGTGGTCGACGCCCTGGGCGACCCGGAGGACCCCCAGTCCCTCCGGTCCAGGACCCTGATCGTCAAGACTTCCGACCACGGCGACATGGGCATGTCACACGGCGGCCTCAGGCAGAAGATGTTCAACGCCTACGAGGAAACGATCCGGGTCCCGCTCGTCTTCTCCAACCCGCTCGTCTTCCCCGACCCCGTCGAACTCGACGTTCCGGTCTCGCTCTGCGACGTCGTCCCGACGCTCGCCTCGGTAGCGGGCGTGGAGACCGGCGGGGACGGACTGCGCGGCCGAGACCTCTCGCCCTGGATGGCAGCCGCCACCTCGCCCGATCGGGAGGGCCTCGCGGCCTCTGGTGTCGACTTCGGCCCCCTCGAAGCGAAGGGTGAGGAACCACCCGAGGACCGGGCCGTCCTGTTTACGTTCGATGACCACCAGTCCGGCACGGCGTACACCGACGTCACCCCGAGGCCGAACCGGATCCGTGCGGTCAGGACGAAGGATTCGATGTACGCCGTCTACTTCGACCCGGACGACCCCTCCGACCGGGAGTACGAGCTCTATGACCTCGCTCGTGACCCGAACCAGGTCGACAACCTGGTCGACGTTGCAACCGGGCGAGTCCGTGATCCCCGCGATGAGCCGCTGAGGGAGCGAATGGCCCTGGAACTCGACCGAACCGCAGCGGAGTGCGGGAGCCCGGTCCCAGCCTGATGGAGGATCTGGACGACGCGGCCGGCCCCCTCGAGGAAGGGGCCGACAGGGCGAGTGACCGAGACTTCGAGCGCTTCGTTGCGATAGGGGACAGCCAGACCGAAGGCGTTGGCGACCTGCTGAATGCCGACGGGACCGACCGGGGTTGGGCCGACCGGTTCGCCTCGACGCTCTTCCGGAAGAACCCGGGACTCCTCTACGCGAACCTCGCGATCCGCGGTCGCAAGACCGAACAGGTCCTCGAGGAACAGTTCGAACCGGCTCGGGCGATGGAGCCCGACCTGGTCAGCGTGATCGCCGGCATGAACGACCTGATCAGACCCGGTTTCGATGTCGACCGTACGGTGGCGATGATGGACCGGATGGAGCGGGCTTTCGTGGACTCCGGGGCAACCGTCATCACGATCACCTACCCCGATCCGGACGGCCTCGGTCCGATAGGGAAGATGGTCGAGGATCGGGTCCGTGAGTTCAACCAGGGAATCCGCGAGACCACCTCGGCCAATGGAACGCTGCTGCTCGACCTCGAACCGATCAAAGCGACTTCGGATACGAGGATCTGGCGCCCCGATCGACTCCACCTCAACCCGGACGGACACTGGCGAATGGCCCAGGGAATGCTTTCCCTCGTTGCCCCGGACCTCGCCGACCCGGCCTGGGAGGAGCCACTCCCGCCCCCGTTGCCCGAGTCGTCCGGAAGTCGGGCGATGGACGAGGCCGAATGGGTGGTTCGCTACCTCCTGCCCTGGGTCGGTCGACGGCTGACCGGTCGGTCCTCGGGCGACGGGCGAAGCGCCAAGCGGCCCGAATACGGTCCTCCACCAGCAGACGCCTGAAAGAATGGGGGCGATGGCCTCCGAACTGTTCGAATACCTGACCTGGTTCGGTGCGTCGCCGGGGTTCTCGTTCGCCGACACCTACGCCCTCGGGACCCTGTTCGGCGGCCTTGCCCTCTTCGCGGCGATCTGGGCCCTCTCCTCACAGGGCCAGCGGACGGTCACGCCAGCGGTCGTCTACCTCCTGCTGGGGGGCGCAGCTGCCGTAGGTCTCCACCTCTCGGGGGTCGAGGTCCTCGACCCGATCCAAGACCCGGATGTGATCGAGCGGCTGGCCGAGGTCTCGGTGATCATCGCGCTGTTCGCCGCCGGGCTCCGGATCGACCGGCGACTCGGCTGGCGGAGGTGGCGCTCGACGATCCTGCTGATCGGACTCGTCATGCCGATCACGATCGGGGCGATAACGCTCTTCGCCAATACCCTGATGGGACTCTCGATCGGAGCGGCGTTGACACTCGGCGCTGCCCTCGCCCCGACCGACCCGGTGCTCGCCAGGCAGCTCCAGGTGGGACCGCCGGGGGAGGGGGACAGGACCGAGAGCCACTTCGCCCTTACCTCCGAGGCAGGTCTGAACGACGGCCTCGCCTTTCCCTTCGTCTTCCTCGGAATCCTGATCGCCTCAGGGGGTGGGGCGAACTGGCTGGGCGAATGGGCGCTCCCCGACGTGCTCTACGCGATCCCGGTCGGCCTCGCGGTCGGCGCGGCCAGCGGTTTCGGGATCGGTTACGGGGCCGACTGGCTGAGGGGGAAGGGACTCCTGAGCGAGGAGTTCGACGGATGGGTCGCGCTCGCGGCCGTCCTCGTCATCTACGGGGTCACCGAGGTGATCGGGGCGTACGGGTTCCTCGCCGCCTTTGCCGGAGGACTTGCCTTCCGCCGGTATGAGTGGGACCACGAGGCCCACCACCGGGTCCACACCGGCGCCGACCTGATCGAGAACATCACCGAGCTGGCGATGATCCTCCTCTTGGGCAGCACTCTGACCATCGTCGGGCTGGAGACTCCCGGGCTCTGGGGCTGGCTGCTCGTCCCCGCCCTGCTGCTGCTGATCCGACCGCTCGCCGTCCTCGGGTCCTTCATTCGGTCGCCGGTGCCGATGCGGCAGAGGATGTTCATCGGCTGGTTCGGAATTCGGGGAGTCGGCTCGTTCTATTACGCGGCGGTTGCGATCAGCTCGGGCGCCCTGACCCTCGCCGAGTCGAACACGATCTACTGGACGATCATCGCCTGCGTCGGGGTTTCGATCATCGTCCACGGCCTGACCGCGAGGACGGCCACCCGGAACCTGGATCGCGCCGGCTGCACCTGACCGGCGGCCGGCGGACCCTACCCCCGGTCCGAGTCCGGCCCTACCGAGTCCCAGGCTGCCTGGCCGAGGGCCTCGCGGTACTCGCCGAGCGGCCGATCGAGCAGGCCCGCGAGGTGGAGCCGGGCGAGCTCCTGGGTCGGCGCGAAAACGAGGGCGTGGAGCAGCGCGACCGAGTCCGTGCCTACCGCATTGGCCTCGCTCGCCCGCCTGACCCATTCGGACAGGGCTCGAAAAAGGACTCGGTTCGACTCGGTCAGCTCGGGGCCCAAGGGCCCGGCGGCGAGAGCCCGCCTGCCGGCGGCGACCGCACGGGCCCTGTCGGGATCCTCCTCGGTCCACCTGACATGGAGGTCGACCAGGCCCCGGACCGCCCGCTCGGGGTCATCTGAACTGGCTTCGATGACGGCGAGCGAGAGGTCCCGGTACTCCTCGAGCCAGGCCAGCACCTGCCGGTCATCGGGACCGTTCCTCTCGGCGTCCATCGGCTGATTCTCGCACCGATCGGGGCGCCCGCTCCGGGCGTGGGTAGAGTTGGGCAGAGGATGGAGTCTGAAAAAGGCGTAGATGGACGACGACCCGTCGTCTAGTCACGGGCGCCTTCCCGCTGGCTCCCGGCGGGGGGAGGCGCCCACATCGTGATCGAAGTACTCCTGCTCCTGGCCGGGGTCGTGCTGGTCCTCCTCTGCGGCCTGTTCGTCGCTGCCGAGTTCTCCTTCGTGACCGTCGACCGGGTCGCGGTCGAGCGCGATGCAGAAGAGGGTGACCGAACCGCCACTGGGCTGAGGCGCGCCCTCGAGACCCTTTCGACCCAGCTTTCCGCCTCACAGGTAGGGATCACCGTCACCAACCTCGGGATTGGGTTCCTCGCCGAGCCGGCGCTCGCCGGGCTCCTCGAGGGCCCCCTCGAAGGCCTCGGGGTTTCGGGCGATGCAGTCACCGGTGTCGCGGTGGCGGTCGGGTTCATCCTGGCCAATGCCTTCACGGTGGTATTCGGCGAGTTGGTACCCAAGAACCTCGCGATCGCGCACCCGATGGGGACTGCCCGCAGGGTCCAGTCCTTCCAGCGATCCTTCACCCTCCTG
>CAITDZ010000016.1 GCA_903891285.1 uncultured Solirubrobacterales bacterium | reverse complement strand
CGACCTCTGCGATTGGTACCTGGAGATAGTCAAGCCCCGTATCTACGACGGGGATCCTTCGCTCGCCCCGATCCTCTTGTCGACCCTCGAGCGCACGCTCGCCCTCGTCCACGCGGTGATGCCCTTCGTCACCGAGGAGATCTGGGGGTATCACCCGTACCGCGAGGGCGAACTGGTAGTCCACGAACTTCCGGTCGCCGATCCGACCAGGGTCGACCCCGAACTCGAACAGGCATTCGGGGAGGCGATCGGGATGACCCGCCTGCTCCGGAGTTGGCGCGATGCCGCCGGGGTCCCGGCCGGAACGGTGCTTCGGGTGGTCGAGCCCGAGGACCCGGGCACCTGGGAATTCGTAACCCGGCTGGGCAGGGCCGAAGCCGTCCAGCCAGATGGCGATGAACCGCTGGCCACGGTCGCCGGCTTCGGGATCCTCCCCGGTGAGGGACTCGACCCGGCCGGGATCGCCGAGCGGCTCGACAGCCGGCGCAACAAGCTGGAGGCCGAGCTCGAGAAGGTGGTCAAGCGTCTCGACTCTCCGGGATTCACCGAGAAGGCACCGCCCGAGGTCGTCTCGGAGGAACGCCGTCGCGAGCAGGACCTCCGGGACAGGATCGCCGGACTCGGTTGACCGAAGCGGCTCCCGAGAGGTCGACGGGAGAGTGGTTCGACTCGCTTGCCGGGTTCGGGTGGCGCCCCGGGCTCGAGCGCATGGGACCCCTGATGGAGATGCTCGGCTCGCCCCAGGACCGCTACCGGACGGTTCACGTCGTCGGGACGAACGGGAAGACATCGACGACGCTCTATGGGGCTGCCCTGCTCGGCGCGGCCGGGATGTTGGCGGGCTCCCACACCTCACCCCACCTGACCGACTGGACCGAAAGGATCCGTATCTCGGGTGAGCCGATCGGGGCAGCGGCCTGGGAGGCCGCACTGGAGCGGGTTCGCCCGGTGGTCGACCAGGTCGAGGCCCGGCTGCCCGATCGGGGAAGCCTCTCCCAGTTCGAGGTGGCGACTGCGGCCGGCTTCGTCGCCCTGGCCGATGCGGGGGTCGAGGCGGCCATGATCGAGGCCGGTATGGGAGGCAGGCTCGACTCGACCAACGTGATCAGCTCCGAGACCACGGTTCGGACCTCGGTCGGACTCGACCACACCGAGTGGCTGGGTGAAACGGAGCTGGAGATCGCCGGCGAGAAGCTTGCGGTCTTGAGGCCCGACACTCGGCTGGTGGTCGGCCCCCTGAGGAAGGAGGTGAGGGATCTTGCGGTGCGGACCGCGGCCGACCGGGGATGCGAGCTGGTCGAGGTGGGTGATCCCGGCCCCGGTCCGGCCGCCCCTGCAGGACGGTATGCCCGGATCGATTTCGCCCTGGCGCTGGCTGCGACCGAGCCCCTGACCGGTCCGATGGACGAGGCGACCCACCGTCTGGCCCTCGATCGGGCCGGAGTCAGGGGACGGCTCGAGGTCACCGGATCGGATCCCCCCGTCGTCTTCGATGTCGCCCACAACCGGGACGGGATCCGGGCGGTCGTCGACGCCCTGGGGGAGGTGATCGGGGATCGCCGGCTTGCAGTGGTCTTCGGTTGCCTTTCGGATCGCGATCCGGTCCAGCTACTCGAGCCGCTCGTAACCGGAACGACGGTCCTCTTTGCCTGTCAGGCACCGGATCTGGTCGGCTCGCGAGCCCGTACGGGACTCCCTGCCGAGGCGATAGCCGCGGCGGCGCGGGCGCTGGGAATGGAGGTCGAGTCCCTCCCCGAACCGGTCGACGCCCTCGCTGCCGCCGTCTCTGCTGCCGCGGCATTCGACGGTGCCGTGCTGGTCTGTGGGTCGCACGGGCTGGTCGCCTCGTTTTCAGCCCTGCAGCCCTGAGTGCCGGATTCCGCAGCCCGGCCTCCTGGTCCGGTCGCTATGGCAGGATTGCCGAGTGGATCGTCAGTCCGGAACCCAGCTGTTGACGATGATGGCTCTCGTCGCGGCCGTCGTAGCGGTGGTGATCCTCGTCTTCTTCGGAATCGGCTACCTCTTCGGGAGGCTCTTCCTGTGACATCCACGGCAATCGCAGTCCAGACTCCGACACCGGTCGAAGCGCTCTTCGGCCTGGGCGACGGGGTCCTCGGGATGTTCCTGACCCTTGCCGTGTTCGGGCTGATCGCGGTCTGGATCGCCCTGATCGTCTTCACCTACAACGACGCCCGCAAGCGAATCTCCGATCCCTTCCTGATCGGCTGTGCGACCGCGGCATCCTTCTTCCCGTTCGTCGGCACCCTCGTCTACACGATCCT
>CAITDZ010000015.1 GCA_903891285.1 uncultured Solirubrobacterales bacterium | reverse complement strand
CGGGGTACCCCCCCGGGGTCGCAGCAGGTCACCTGAAGGTGATCTTGTCCACCGCCGACTGGATCTTGTCGACGATCAACTCGGCCAGTTCGGTCCCCTGGGCGCCGCTGAATCCCTTCATCGCGGCGACCATGCCGACCATCAGCAGGGACACGAGCAGGATCAGGCCGACGTACTCGACCGTCCCCTGTCCGGAGCGTCCCGCGAGCGGCCTGAGGGCCCTGCCCGTCGTCGCGACCAGCCCGCCGATCCGCCTCCTCCCATCCTCGACTGCCGTCACCAGCTCCATTCGCTCTCCTCTCTCGCGCTTTCCATTGGTTTTCTTCATCTGCTTGATCCGCGTGGGCGAAAGCCTGTGGGCGGGACCGCTCCTTGATCTTCGGGGGGCGAAAAACATCTGTGAGGCAAGGTTGCCTCAAGGCAAACGGAGCCGATCGCGTCGATCTGGCCTTGGCCGCGGGTACGCTCGGCCGGTGCGAGTCCTTGTAGTCACAAATTTCGAGCCGGACGAGGCGGCGCCGCATCGCGGACGGTGGGTGGTCGATCAAGTCGAGGCGCTCAGAGATCTGGGGGTCGAGGTCGAGCTGATGAGCTTTCCCCCGGGGCGCGGCAACTACCTCCCGGCCGCCCGCGAGATCCGGCGGAGGGTGACGCGGAGCCGCTTCGACCTGGTGCATGCCCATTACGGACTGGTCGGACTGAGCGCCTGGCTGGCCGGCGCGAGTCCGTTGATAGTGACCTTCCACGGCACCGACGTGCGCCATCCGCAGGTCGGGCCGATGTCCCGGTTCCTCGCCCGGCGTGTCGCCCTGGCCGCGCCGGCCTCGAAGGCACTCTTCCTCGAGGAGGGCGGACGCGCCGGACTCGGAGCCTCGGCAAAACGGGCGGCGGTACTCCCGTGTGGGCCGGACCTGGAGCGGTTTCGCCCGATTCCGGCGAGCGAGGCGAGGGCGACCCTTGGCCTCTCGCAGGAGGAGCGCTACCTCTTCTTCCCCGCCGACCCGAACCGGCCGGAAAAGCGGGTTGCGCTCGCCCGGTCCCTCGCCCGAGAGACCGGGGCAACGCTGCTCGAAGGTGGCGGAATCGACCCCGACGAGATGTCCACCTGGATGTCTGCAGCCGATGCCACGGTGATCACTTCGCTCTACGAAGGATTCGGCCTTGCCTGCCTGGAGGCGCTCGCCTGCCTGAAGCCAGTCCTCACCACCCCCGTCGGCGTCGCACGATTCGCTACAGGAGGCCTGGAGGGCGTCCTCTGCGAGGAGTTCGACCTCGATCGATGGGCCAAGTTCCTCGAGCCGATCCTGACCGGCCAAGTGCGGGAGGTACCCGGAGGGAGGCGGGCGGCCGAGAGATTTGGCGCCAGGCGGATGGCGGAGCGGGTACTGGTCGCCTACCGTGAGGTCCTGGGAGCCTGAGCTAGTGGCAATCCGACCGGGCATCCGGTAAGGATTGCCCCAGAGGTGAAGGTCGAATGAGGAAAAGGGCGCTCAAGAAGCGTCGAGAGGAGCTGCGCGAACTGCTCGCCGACCGCCGCGAGGCACTCGGGGAGCTGGTTCTCGGGATGCATGTCCAGGGCGTGTGGGATGACGGCCTCCTCGCCCGAGGGGCCTCCGAGGTCCGGGAGGTCGAGGACGGCCTTGCCGAGCTCGACCTCGAGACGGCCCCTCCGACCGCCGAAGCGTCCGAGGAGGTAGCCGAAACTTCCCCGGGGGCGGACCAAGAGGCTCCGAAGGAACCCCGGCGCCGGTGGGGCAGGAAGCGCGGTACCGAGACAGAGGTGACTGAAGCCGAGGCCGCGCCCCCCGAAGGCGGCTCGGCCGGGCCGGAGGCGCCGGCTGTCCATCCGGAGTTCGAGACTGCCGAACACACGGCGGAGCATCGGCTGCCGACCGAACCTACTCCTCCACCGACCCCAAAGGCACCCCGCACGAGGGAAGAACCGGCTCCGCCCGCCGCACCTCCGGCTCCCGAGCCATCCATCTCGGCTCCCGAGGAGCCCGATGCCGAGGCACCGAAGCAGGCCCCCGAACCACCGCTGAAGGAAACGAAGCCGGCCGAGTCGGCTCCGGCCCCACCCAAACCTCCGGCCGTCCGCCCCAGCCCACCTTCGCCGAGTCCGGCCGCGAAGGCGCCGGAGGCGGGACCGAGCCCCCTCGATGCGCTGGAAAGACGCCTCGAGCAGGAAGAGCGGGAGGCGAGAACGGCGGTCGAGACCGCAAAGGCTTCTGCCGGGGCGGAGTCGGGGACCGAAGTCGCTTCCCTGATGGAGACCCTCCAGAGCGATCGTCAGAGCCTCGACCAGGCTCTCGCGGCAGCCTCGACCAGAATCTCCGACGCCGATCGTCAGGCGGGCGAGGCATCGGAGCGGGCAGCCCGTCTGGAAGCCGAGAACCGGGAGGCCGCCGCCCGCTGGGTCAGGGAGCAGGCCGCCGACATCGAGGCCGACGCCGCCGTTGCCGCCGAGATGGCCGGACCGGGAACGGGTGGCGCCCCTTCATCCGATGATGCTCGTGTTCGGGATCTGGAGACCGAACTCGACCGGGTCCGTTCCCAGCTCGAGGAAGAACGGCAGGAGAAGACCAAGGCGATCGAGACTGCCGAGGCGAGGGTCAGGGAGATCGAGGAACGGGCGAGCCGGGTCGAGTCCGCCGAGGAAGGTGGCAACGGGGATGGGGCGCCCAACGCGGCCGAGCTACGTGAGGCCGCAGTCGGTTGGCTACGGGGACAGATCGTCGCCCTGAGACGAGAGATCGAAGCCGCAGAGCGGAAGGGCAAGGGGGATTCCTGATGGCCCTCGGCTTTGGTGGCAAGCGACAGACGCGGCGTGAACGGAAGGCGATGTCCGATCACCTGGAGGACCTGCTCGACCTTCGTCAGGAGAAGCTGACCGAACTCGGGGGCCTCACCGTGGACATGTCGCGAGAGGGGTCCTTCGACAGAACTCTGCTGTCCGCCAAGGCCGACGAGCTTGTCAAGATCGACAGCGAGTCCGAGCTCGTGGTCCGCGGGCTCGAGGAGAAACTGACCCTCGACGAGCTCGAGGAACTGGCACGCGGGGCCTCAGGGGACGGGGAAACCGCCTGACGGTGGCAGGATCGGCTCCGGCCGAGGGGTCTTACGACCTCGTCGTCATCGGCGGCGGGGCGGCGGGATTCTGGGTGTCGATCAGGGCGGCGGAGCAAGGGGCGTCGGTCTGCCTCGTCTCGCGCAAACCGCTATCCGAGAGCTCCAGCTACTGGGCCCAGGGAGGGCTTGCTGCAGCGCTCGACCCCGCCGACTCCCCCGCCTCCCACGCGGAAGACACCCTCATCGCCGGTCGCGGTCTCTGTCGCGACTCGGCCGTTCGGTTGCTCGTAGAGGGAGCGCCCGGTGCCGTCGAGGATCTGGTCGCCCGCGGGATCGACTTCGATCGGGACGGGGGCGGCCAGCTCCAGCTGGCGCTCGAGGGGGGGCACTCCCACCGCAGGATCGTCCACTCCGGGGGCAGCGCCACCGGCCACCGCCTGACCGAATCACTCTCGCGGCTGGTCGCCGGTAACGAGGCGATAACCGTGCTGGAGGAAACCTCGGCAACCGCCCTGGTGACGGACGGGGAGAGGTGTCTCGGCGTCCAGACCGATCGAGGATTGATCCGGGGGCGAGCCGTGGTCCTGGCGACCGGGGGGGCAGCGGCGCTCTGGAGCCGGACCTCGAACCCTTGGGGCGCGATCGGGGCCGGACCAGTGATGGCGAGTGCGGCCGGCGCCGACCTGGCAGACCTCGAGTTCTGCCAGTTCCACCCGACCTGCCTCCTACTCCCGGGATCGGCCCAGGACGGCGCCTTGATCTCCGAGGCCCTGAGGGGCGAGGGAGCAACCCTGGTCGATGCTTCCGGCAAACGGTTCACTGACGAACTCGCCCCCCGCGACCGGGTGACCGAAGCGATCCTCTCGGTAGAGGCCGATCAACCCGGCGTCCCGGTCCGCCTCGACCTGACCGGCCTCGACCCGGCCCACTTCCCCTCGGTCTTCGAGATGCTCGCCGGAGCGGGGCTGAAGCCGACCGAGGAGCCCGTCCCTGTCTCGCCGGGGGCCCACTACACGATGGGAGGTATCGAGGTCGACCTCGACGGCCAGAGCACGCTGCCCGGACTGTTTGCGGTCGGCGAGTGTGCCTGCACCGGTCTCCACGGCGCCAACCGGCTGGCCTCCAACTCGCTGTCGGAGTGCTTCGTGTTCGGCGGACGAGCCGCAGTGGCAGCGCTCGAGCTTCCAGCTCTCGACCCGGAGGATCAGGCGGTGGATGGGATCCCGGCCTTCGAACCGCCCTCGACCGAGACCCGCGAAGCCGTCTGGCAGCTCGCCGGACCGATCAGGGACCGGGAGGGCCTCGAAGCGCTCGAGGGAGATGACTATCCCCTCGCCCGGGCGATCGGTGCGACGGCCCTGGCGAGGGAGGAGTCTCGCGGAGGGCACCGGAGGTCGGACTTCCCGGACACCGACCCCGGTCTGGAGCGAACCCACCTGGTCTACGCCCCCGACGGCACGATCACCCGCGAGGTTTGGGATTGAGTCCGGCCGAACCCGAAGCGGTCAGGGTCGGCCTGGCCGCCGGGGCGTTCGGTGCGATCTGCGACCAAATGGGTGCAGCCCTGGTGAGGGCGGCACACTCGGCGAACATCAAGGAGCGACGGGACTGCTCGACCGCAGTTTTCGATTCGGAGGGAAACCTCGTTATGCAGGCCGAGCACATCCCCGTCCACCTGGGTTCGATGCCGGCCTCGGTCGCCGAGGTGGCTCGCCAGGACCAGGCCCCGGGACGGTCCTGGTTCCTCAACGATCCCTACCACGGAGGGTCCCACCTGCCCGACCTGACGGTGGTGACCCCGGCCTTCGGTTCAGACGGGTCCCTGGTCGGGTACGCGGCAAACCGGGCACACCACGCTGACGTCGGCGGTACCACCCCGGGATCGATGCCGGCGGACTCGCGCACCCTCGGAGACGAAGGGGTCGTAATCCCACCGCAGGTTCTCGATGAACGGGCCATCGACGAGGTCGTGGCCCTGATGCGCCAGCCCGAACAGCGCAGGGCCGACCTCCGGGCCCAGCAGGCGGCCAACCTGATCGGGACGCAGGGTCTCGTCTCGCTCGAGGATCGATACGGGCGGGACGGCCTGGCCGGACGAATGGTGGAGGTGATCGAGTACGCAGCCAGACGGACCGAGGCGGCGATCGACCGGATCCCCGACGGGACGTATTCGGCCCGGGACTTCCTCGAAGGTCGGGAGGGGGACCTCGAGCTGGTGCTCGAAGTGACCGTCGCAGGCGAACGGCTCCGGTACGACTTCACCGGCTCCTCCGGTCCCGACCCGGGCAACCTGAATTGCCCCCGCTCGGTCACGGAGGCTGCCTGCTATTTCGCGACCCGGGTGATCGCTGACCCGGATGCACCCGCGAGCTCCGGCACCTTTCGGCCCGTCGAAGTCGTTACCACGCCGGGATCCCTGCTCGAAGCAGTGGCCCCTGCGGCAGTCGTCGCAGGCAACGTGGAGACCTCCTCGCGGGTGGCCGACCTCTGCCTGGCGGCGTTCGGGAGGGCCCTCGGCCAGGGAACGATGAACAACGTGACGATGGGCAACGACCGATTCACTTATTACGAGACGATTGCCGGCGGTCAGGGCGCCTTCCCCGCGGGCGATGGTCCGAGTGCGGTCCAGGTCGCGATGTCGAACACCCTCAATACACCGATCGAGGCGCTCGAGATCGAGTTCCCGATGCGGGTCACCGAATACTCCATTCGGAGGGGGAGCGGTGGAGTAGGAGCCAACCGTGGAGGCGACGGAGTCGTCAGGGAGTTCGAGGCACTCGAGCCGATGGAGTTCTCACTGCTCACCGAGCGCCGGCGCCACCGGCCGCGCGGCGCGGAGCAGGGGCTGCCCGGCGACCTCGGCCTGAACCTCCTCCTCCGGCGGGATTCCAACGAGGGGGTGGCCCTCCAATCGAAGGACTCGGGGAGGCTCGAGGCCGGGGACACCTTGAGGATCGAGACGCCCGGGGGCGGAGGGTATGGCGCACCGGGCGGGTGAAGGTCCATCCGACCCGGTGCTCGGGGTCGACGTAGGCGGCACCTTCACCGACGCCGTGCTCTCGACTCCATCGGGGACCTTCGTTGCCAAGCGGCCGACCACCCCTGAGGATCAGTCGACGGGGGTGATCGATGCCGTTCGGGAGGTCTTGGTGGCCGCAGGTCTCGAACCTTCCGAGGTCCGATCATTCGCCCACGGAACGACTGTCGCCACCAACGCCCTGCTCGAAGGGGCGGTCGCCCGCACCGCCTTCGTCGCGACCGACGGTTTCTCCGACCTGGTCGAGATAGGCCGTCAGGACCGCCCATCCCTCTACCGGCTCGAGGAGGCCCGTCCGGCCCCCCTGGCCCCTCCGGGGCTGAGGATCGAGGTTGCCGAGCGGGCCGGTCCGGAGGGGGTGATCGAGGAACTCTCCCCGGATGAACTCGACCGGGTGGCCCAGGAGGTCGGCGCACTCGACCCCGAGGCGGTCGCCGTCTGCCTGCTGCATGCCGACCGCTTCCCCGACCACGAAATCGAGCTCGGAGAAGCGTTGCGGAACCGACTCGGTCCGGGAGTCTCTGTCTCCCTTTCCTCGGAGGCGGTCGGCACCTTCCGGGAGTACGAGAGGGCAGCAACCACCGAGGTGGATGCGGCACTAGGACCGGTCACTTCGAACTACCTGAGGAACCTCGCGGCCCGCTCGGCCGGGGAGGGGCTCCCCGAGCCCCTCGTGATGAAGTCCAGCGGAGGCCTCGCGTCCCTCGACGAAGCGGTGGACCACCCCGCCCGAATCGTCCTTTCCGGACCGGCGGGCGGCGCCGCGGCGGCGGCCCGTATCGCCAGGGAGTCGGGGGGTGGGAATCTGATCTGCGTCGACATGGGCGGCACTTCGTGCGATGTTTCGGTCGTCGAGATGGGTCTGGTCCGGGAGACCGGCAGCCGCGACGTTGGCGGACGCCCGATCGCCCTGCCATCGGTCGATATCGAGACGGTGGGAGCTGGCGGCGGTTCGATCGGGTGGCGGGATCCGGGAGGGGCGCTCCGGGTAGGCCCCAGGTCAGCCGGGGCGGATCCCGGGCCCGCCTGTTACGGGCGCGGAGGCAGGGAGCCGACCGTCACCGACGCCAACCTGCTCCTGGGCCGGATTCCCGAGGGAACTTCCCTCTCGGGAATCACGCCGGACCTCGATGCCGCGAGCAGGGCCGTCGGGGAGCTTGCATCGAACCTGGATATGGCTGTGGAGGAGTGCGCGGCCGGGATGGTCGCGATCGCCAACGCCGAGATGGTCCGGGCGGTTCGGGTGATGACCGTCGAGAGGGGTCTCGACCCGACCGACTTCGCCCTGCTCGCCTTCGGTGGCGCCGGGCCGCTCCACGCGACGGAGATGGCCGATGAGCTCGGAATCGCCCGGGTTCTTCTGCCGGCCGACGGTGGAGTCTTGAGCGCCTTCGGGCTCGCCGGCGCCGATGTCCGAAGAGACGAGGCCAAGACGGTACTTGCCACCCTCTCGGAACTCTCCCCGACAGACCTGGGCCGCTTCAGGGGAGGAGCAGACGAGGTCGTCTGGGAACTCAGGTACTCGGGGCAGTCGTTCGAGCTCGAAGTTCTCCATGAGGGAACCGACCCGGCAGGGCTCGGTCTGGCGTTCGAGGAAGAGCACGAGAGACGGTTCGGCTTTCGGTCTCCTGAGTCGGAGATCCAGTTGGTGACCATCAGGAGACGCCAGGTCACCACCCGGGCCGCAGTTCGACCCTCCGATGCACCTGAGGTGACCGCCGAAGGACCGGTCGCACTGGACCTCGGCGTCGCAACTGCCTGGGTCGGGTCCGGCTGGACCGTCCGACCGATGGGCGAGGGGATCCTCGAGGTCCTGAGGGCCTCCCCGCAAGAGGTTCCAAGTGCGTGACGGTCGTCACATTTCTTGACCAAGACCCAGACGTGGGGTAGCCTCGCGGGTCCGCATTGATCACTCGACGATCTCCATCGGATCGATCGAGTCTGATCAGCAACTGGAGAAACCCACTACATGCCGATCGCTCTCAAGGAATGGGCCGTTACGGTCCGAGCCCTCTCAGAAGGGGAGCAGCTGCTGACCGTAGTTGCCGGTGATGGCCCTTCGGCCGAGCTCGAGCATGAAACCTTCTTCCTCTACCCCACCTTCGAGCACGAGAACAACGATCTGGTCCGCGAGGCCCACCACCCCGAGTTGGGCAGGGCGCTCGAGGAAGGTGTATGGCCCGATGAGGAACCCGCCCCGCGCGATCTGCTGAGGGACGGCGGAATCGCCCAGCCGGACCGGGTCCGGATCCGTGCCTGGGCCGAGCTGGCCGGACGGGTCACGATCAGCAACCCGAAGGTGGTCGACGGTCTCTCACCCTTCTACGTCTGGACCACGGATTACGCCGTGAAGCGGCTCGGATGGCGCCCGGGTCGACCGCTCGACCTGCTGCTGCTCCGGGTTCACAGGATTCCCCGGCCAGTGACCGTACGGGTCCGTGAAGAAGCCAGGACCGACCCGGTCTGGGTCGAGATCGAACGGGAACTCCCCTTCGAGGGCACCCCGGTGATGGCGGACGATGAGTTCGACCGGGCCGTCACGGAGATCCGAACCGTCTGCCTGACCGGCGAGCGGACACCGGCTCTCGCCTGAATCGGCGGGACCGGCCTCGCCTCCACCGGGGTTTGTGGTCCCCGGCCCGCTCTAACCTGATCCCGGCCGATGGCCTGGAACGAAACGACCTCGCTCACCTTCTCCGCCCGTCATGACGATGCCGATGCCGCCTACTCGGAGGGGATCCTCGACGGGCTGGAGAGCCTGAGCCTCAAGCTCGAGGACCGGTTCGAGACGGTCCCCGGCGGAATCACCGTCGTGGTGCACCCGAACGGAGCCTGGCTCGACTTCGCCCATCCCTTCCTGCCCCTGGTCAGGTGGTCGTCGGCCCCGGCCGGCAGGCGATACCTGGTCGGTTGGGCGATGACCGGGGAGATCCACGTGCTCGGAGAGGCCGCGTTGGAGAAGCGGGCCGCCGGCGATGCGTCATTCGAGGCCCTGAAGGGGTCCGCCGAAAGGCTCTACGCACAGCTGGTCATCGCAGCCAACAACGGCCGGATGCCTCCACCGTGGTCTCCCTCCAACTTTCGCCGCTACCTGGAGTGG
>CAITDZ010000014.1 GCA_903891285.1 uncultured Solirubrobacterales bacterium | reverse complement strand
TGGCCGGGTTCGTACCGGAGCGGACGACGAGAGCCCCGCCGAGAGGCCGAACCGCGAGGGGGAGAAGCCGATAAACGCCGGCGAGGACCAGGGCGACAGGTAGAGCTGCGTCCTTCCGCCGGCCAACCGGAACGGAGTAACCCGATATGTCCCAGACATTGATCCTCGTAAAGCCCGACGCGTTCGAGAGGGCGCTGACCGGAGAGGTCCTGGCCCGCTTCGAGCGGAAGGGCCTTCGGATCGCGGCCCTCAAGAAGATGACCGCAACCGAGGAGATCGCCCGCGAGCACTATGCCGAACACGCCGAGAAGCCCTTCTTCGGTGAGCTGGTCAGCTTCATCACGGGTGGCCCGCTGGTGGCCGCCGTGCTGGAAGGCACGGAAGCGGTCAAGGCGGCCCGCCAGCTGATCGGGGCGACCGATCCGATCGAGGCGGCTCCGGGGTCGATCCGGGGCGACTTCGCCCTCGAGGTGACCTTCAACATGGTGCATGGATCCGATTCCGATGAGTCGGCAGCGCGGGAGATCGCGATCTGGTTTCCCGAGGGTCTCTGAGCGGGGCCCCGCGGTACCGCTTCTCCTCAACGAATCTCGCCTGCCCGGAGCCAAGGGTCGAAGATGACCGGGACCCCGCTTCCACCAGTCGTGCTCGCGTCGGCCTCGCCCCAGCGGCGGGAGTTGCTCGGGAGGCTGGGGATCCACTTCACGGTCTCCGGACCGGAGGTCGAGGAGGTGACCCACGGTGAGCCGCGGGAGGTCGTACTCGCCAACGCGCTGCTGAAGGCACGTTCGATCGCCGAGCCGGGCAATCTGACGATCGGGTGCGATACCGAGGTCGTCCTGGCCGGTCGACTACTCGGAAAGCCAGAGGACGCCCTTCGTGCGCACGAGTACGTCGCCCAGCTCTCTGGACGCAGGCACCTGGTCCTCAGTGGGCTGGCGGTGATCGGTCCCGACCCCGACGACGTCCGGACCGGAATCGCCGAGACCGAAGTCGTCTTCCGGGAGCTGACCCGGGAGGGCGTGGACGCCTACGTCGCGACCGGGGAGTGGGAGGGTCGAGCAGGCGGTTACGCGATCCAGGGGGCGGGCTCTGCCATGGTCGATTCGATCGAGGGCGACCTCTCGAACGTGATCGGCCTTCCGGTGCCCCTCCTTGCGGATCTCGCACCGGAACTTCGCATACCTGCGGGAACCGACGTTCCGGAACCGCGGGGCGCGGGGTGAATGCGGAGCCCCGCCACTGCCCGCTTCCGGATTTCCGCCCCCGGCAGTGGCAGAGTCGTGATTCAACCGTTCGGGGGACGGCGCGGCGTGAGTCCGGGCGAAAGGTGACGTGTACAGGAAGCAGATAAGGCGCAGGCGAGCGGTCCTATTGGGTCTCGTGGCCCTTGCCTTCATCCTGATCACCGTCACCTTCGGTGGTGGATCGGGAGGATTCGGGCAGGCGGTTGGCACGGTGACCGGTCCGATCGGCAACGTGATCAGCGATGCCTTCAAGCCGGCCCGGGACCTGATCGGCTGGTTCGACGAGACCTTTGCAGCCCGGGGAGAGAACGAGCGGCTCAGGTCGAGGCTCGCCAATGCCGAGGCGGAGGTGGTCGCGGGCCGGGTCGCCGTGCAGGAAAACCGACAGTTCCGCCGTCTGCTCGGGCTCCAGAGGAGCGGCAGGATTCCCTCCGGCTACCAGCCGGTGACGGCGAGGATCACCACCCGATCCCCGACGATCTGGATCACCACGGCCGGGATCGACCGGGGCTCGTCCGACGGGATCGAAGTGGACGACCCGGTGGTCTCGGACCAGGGCCTGGTCGGCAAGGTCAGCTCGGTGGCCCCCTCGGAGGCCGTCGTGACCCTGCTTCCCGACGGAAGCAGCGCGGTCAGCGCGAAAGTCGTCCCCGGAGGGGCGCAGGGCGTGGTCACTGCGAAGATCGGGACGACCGGGGAGTTCGTGCTCGAGTTCATCGACGAGACCCGGGGTCTGGAGGATGGCGAGAGCGTGGTCACGGCGGGTTGGCGCGAGGATGACCTCGCATCGATCTATCCGCCGAACCTCCCGATCGGGGAGGTCAAGGCCGTCCCGATCGATACCCGGGAGGCCGTCAAGAGCGTCGATATCCGGCCATACCCGGACTTCGCCACCCTCGAGTACCTGACCGTCCTCACCGGGGGCAGCAGGGGATGATCCTCACTCCGTCGATACTGGTCCGCTCCGGCCTGCTGCTCCTGCTGGCTCTGGTCCTCCAGACCTACCTGTTTTCTCCGGTCGAGCTGACCGGGACCGTGGTCTGGGTCCTGCCGGCCTCGGTCGTCGTCTTCGGCCTGCTCGGGGGCAGCCTGACCGGGGGGGTTGCCGGCTTCCTGGTCGGTCTGCTTTCCGACGCGCTGACCAACTCCCCACTCGGATCGACCGCCCTGGCCCTGATGGCGGCCGGCTACCTGGCGGGCCTCTACCGGGAGCGCGGAAGCGAGCTTGGGTGGCTTGCGGCCGGAATCGCCTGTGGCCTCGGAACGCTCGTTGCCAACCTGGTGATCGGGCTCCTGATGGCAGCCCTCGGCCAGTCCGGGCCGCTCAGCTGGGGTGCTCCGGCCGAGCTGGTGGTCCAGGCCCTTTATGGTTTCCTGCTCGGGATTCCGATCTTCCTGTTGTTCAGGAAGGTCCTGGCACCGGGTCTGGTGGACGACCGCGACCGGCGCCGGCGGCGACGCAGGAACGCGACGGCCCGCGGGAACGTTCCCTGGGAAGGCATCGGGGATCGATGAAGGACATTTTCGAGACGAGTCAGGGAACCAACGCAAGCGCCGGGACGGGACGTCGGGGCCTCACCCGGGCGATGGTCCTCGGCATCCTCGCCTCGATACTCCTCGGCGTGCTGGTGGTGAGGCTCTGGTCGCTCCAGGTGGTCACAGGCGATGAATACCTCGCAGAGGCCAGGGCGAATCGCACCCTCGAGTTCAGGATCCGGGCGCCCCGGGGCGAGGTTCTCGACCGCAACGGTCGGATCCTGGTCGGAAACCGGGCCCGCACCGCCCTCCAGCTGGACCCGACCAGGGTCCCGATCGACGCCGCGCAGAGGAGGGAGCTGTTCCTCAAGCTCGCTCCGGTGATCGATCGATCGACCGACTGGATTCGCAGGAAGTACCGGGCCGAGATCGAGGACAACCCGCCTGGCTCCCCCGTGACCCTGGTCGACGACGTCGACGACTCGGTCGTCTTCTACCTGCGGGAGAACCGGGAGCGTTTCCCCCAGGTCGTGATCAGCCGCGTCTTCGTCCGGAGCTACCCCCAGGGAACCCTGGCGGCACACCTGCTCGGCAGCGTCGGCGAGGTGACCGCCGAGGAGCTGGACCAGGACAGATCCGGGGAGCTGGAGGCTGGCGACACGATCGGCAAGGCCGGGCTCGAGCAGACTTACGACCAAGTACTCCGCGGGGAGCCGGGGACGACCAGGCTCGAGGTGGACTCGCTGGGCAGGATCAGGGGAACGCTCGACTCGGTCGATCCAGTGGCCGGGGATTCGATCCGGCTGACGATCGACCTCGGCCTCCAATCGGCTGGCGAGGCCGCGCTGGCGAGTATCGGGCTACCAGGGGCATTCGTCGCCCTGGACGTTCGCACCGGCGAGACTCTCGCGCTCGGCTCCTACCCGACCGTCGATCCGGCGATCTTCACCCGGCCCCTGAGCGAGGCCGAGGCAGAGCGGCTCTGGGACGAGGATCAGGGGGCCCCGATGTTCAACCGGGCGATCGCCGGCGCCTACCCGGTCGGCTCGGTCTACAAGCCGTTCACCGCGGTGGCGGCACTCGACGCCGGGATCATCGATCCGACGACCGTTGTCCAGGATGCGGGCAAGATCACGGTCGCCGGCCAGACCTTCACCAACGCCGGTGAACAGGTCCACGGACCCGTCGACCTTTCCCGGGCGCTCGAGGTCTCCTCGGACGTCTACTTCTATCGACTCGGCCAGGAGATGAACCAGACCGACACCCTTCAGGAGTGGTCCAGCCAGTTCGGTATCGGGGAGCCGACCGGGATAGACCTGGTCGGGGAGTCCGAGGGCCTTCTGCCGACCCCTGCCTGGCGCAACGCCCTTTATGAGAACGGCGACACCGACAGGCCCTGGGCGGTCGGCGACAACATCCAGCTGTCGATCGGCCAGGGTGACCTCCAGGCAAACCCGCTCCAGATCGCGCTCGGGTACTCGACCCTCGGCAACGGGGGCACGGTCTTCCGCCCGAGCCTGGTCAAGCAGGTCGAAGACGTCGCAGGCCGGGTCCTGTCCGAGGGTGAGCCGGATCCCGTCCGCAAGGTCCCGATCGCCGCAGACGATCGCCAGGCGATCATGGACGGCCTCAACCTCGCCGCGCAGGCGCCCGAGGGCACCTCGTACCCGGTGTTCGGGGGCTTCCCGGTCAAGGTCGCGGGCAAGACCGGGACCGCCGAGCGCCCGCCCTACGGGGACCAGTCGTGGTACGCGGTGCTCGCGCCCTATGAAGACCCCGAGATCGCGGTTGCGGTCACGGTCGAGCAGGGCGGTTTCGGCGTGGACACCGCCGCCCCGGTCGCCCTGGCGATCCTCTCCAGCTATTTCGACAAGACTGCGGCGCCGGTAGGCGGGGGAGGGGCGAACGTCGAGTAGATGGAGTCCTCCCGTCTGACAGGAAGGGATCGGCTCGAGGAACCCCTCACGGGCGGGCTGGTCGACCGGCTCGGGCTCCGCGGACTGGACGGCTGGATGATGTTCGCGACGATCGGACTGGTTCTCGCCTCCGTCCTCACCCTGGGTGCAGCGAGCGAGAAACCGATCGCGGGCGCTCCCGACCTGCTTCCGCAGCGACAGGCCATCTACGCACTGATCGGTATTGTGGGGATGGTCCTACTGGCCCGCTTCGATTATTCGCGATTCCGCGACTTGAGGACGGGGCTGTACGCACTCCTTTGCATATCGATCATTGCGACATTCGTCTTCGGCTTCGCAGCACGGGGTTCGACCCAGGCGATCGAACTTCCCCTGTTCTCGTTCCAGCCGGCCGAGCCGGGCAAGCTCCTGCTCATCCTGGCATTGGCGGGGTTCGTCCTCGACGGCACCAGGGCTGGATCGGAAACGAAGCGGACGCTGCGTTACCTGGCGATCGGCATGGTCCCGACGGCCCTAGTCCTGTTGCAGGACCTCGGAACGTCGCTGGTCTACGCCGCGATCACGATCGCGATCATGCTGGCGGCCGGAGTCCGCTGGTCCCATCTCGGGGCCATCGGTGCTTCCGCGCTTGCCCTGATCGCATTCGTACTGATCCTGATGCCGGCAGCGGGCGTTCCGTTGCTGAAGGAGTATCAGCAGGAAAGACTCACTTCATTCGTCTTGCCCGCCTCCGATCCGAGGGGTGCGGGCTACCAGCAGAACCAGGCCAAGGTGGCCGCAGGTGCCGGGGGTTTGACCGGCCGCGGCGACCAGGCCACCCAATCCAATCTCGGATTCGTACCCGAGCGGCACACCGACTTCGTTT
>CAITDZ010000013.1 GCA_903891285.1 uncultured Solirubrobacterales bacterium | reverse complement strand
GCGCTCCGGCGGGTCGATCCCGAGGCCCAGGGGTCGGTGCTCGAGGTGCTCGAACGGCTGGGGCTGTTCGTCCTCCCAAATACGGCCGGCTGCTACACCGCCCGGGACGCGGTGACCACGGCAAATCTGGCCCGGGAGGCCTTTGGGACCGACTGGGTCAAGCTCGAGGTGATCGGTGACGATCGGACCCTGCTTCCCGATGCGCCCGAGCTCCTGAAAGCGGCCGAAGAGCTGGTGGCCGACGGCTTCACCGTGCTCCCCTACACCTCGGACGACCCGGTCCTGGCGGCAAGGCTCGAGGCGGCCGGGTGTGCGGCCGTGATGCCGTTGGGAGCGCCGATCGGCTCGGGCGCCGGGATCAGGAACCCCTACAACCTCTCGATCATCGTCGAGCGGGCCGGGGTGCCGGTGATCCTCGATGCGGGCATCGGCACGGCCTCTGACGCGGCACTCGCCATGGAACTCGGGGCAGATGCCGTCCTGCTCGCCTCGGCCGTGTCCCGTGCTGCCGATCCGCCCCTCATGGCCAGGGCGATGCGGGATGCGGTCGAGGCCGGGCGTTCCGCAAGGGAGGCCGGGCGGATACCGCGGCGCCTCTACGCGGAGGCCTCCACGCCCGACGAGGGTCTGCCCGAGCTCTAGCCCCCTTTATTTGAGGCGGTCGGCCGGGAGCGAGCTCACGTCGTCCGGCTTGGAGGTGTACTTCTGGCCCATCTCCTTCGCCTTGAGCATCCGGGCGCGGTGATGGACGGCGTCAGCCAGGTGATCGGATCGGTAGGGGATCCCGTCTCGCGCCAGGAGGTCGAGGTGATCGAGCATCTCGTCCCGGTCGGTGCCGAACAGGATCACCCCCCAGCGATCCCCGAGTTCGGGCTCAGGCGCCCACATGCAGGTCAGCCAGGTTTCCGAGGTCGCTTCCGAGACCTTCCGCCAGGTGGTCTCGGCCTCCCTGGCGTTCTGGAACAGGCGGCAGCAGAACCAGTGGCTTTCGCCGTCCACCACCTCCTCGATTGGTTCTTCTACCTCCACCGTGCCTCTTTCGGTTTCTTGCAGTCGGCTCTGTCCAACGAACGATGCCCCCGGTCGGATTCGAACCGACGACTCACAGGTTAAAAGCCTGCAGCTCTAACCAGCTGAGCTACGGGGGCAGCCCAATCTTGCCACCTGTCGGCTTCCAACCTCTCTCGCGCGGGTCCTGTCGGCCGGGGGCGCACTCACCCTCGTCGACAGGCTCCTCGGTGAGCACATCCCCCGTCTACCTCCCGCGCGCGGGGAGCTAGTGGTCCAGGGATGAAGTCTGAATCAACCGGGAGCACCTGCCCGACCCCCCTGCCATGAACTCCCAGGAGGTTCCATCCCTTCTCCGTTTCCCCATGACTCCCCTAGCGCGTGGGTGGCGTCGGACGGGGGACCCCCGCGACGAGCGATAAGACGAGGAGTGGGGGTGGCCGACGACAGGACCCGCGCGCCCAAGGGGTTCGTCAGATGGCCCCTGGCTGCCAGGACCCGCGCTTGAAGGGCTCACTCGGGGAAGGGGCCCCGCGTCAGAGGCTCGGCTGGTGCCTGGGTGGGGTGGAACTCGGTACCCTCGGGACGAGGAGGAGGGATGAACCCGACAGAGGCACCGGACATCGAGGACATCGACCTGAGTGACCTCTCGCTCTGGCAGGACGGCCCGCCCCACGAGATCTTTCGGGAGCTGAGGAACCGGGACCTCCACTTCTCGGCACTCGGTGACTTCCCCCGGGAAGAGGGATTCTGGTCGGTGGTCCGCTTCGACGACATCGCCGAGGTCGGCCGCGACTGGGAGACCTTCTCCTCGAACCGCTCGATCCTGGTGGTCGACTCGATCGCGGCCGAGCCAGGTGCCCCGGACCCGATCGACGTCTCGGCCCACATGATGATCACCCAGGACCCGCCCCGCCACGACCGGCTGAAGGCTCTGGTCCAGAAGGAGTTCACCCCCCGCAAGGCGCTCGACCATGCCGATCGGATGAGGGAGATCATCAACCTCGTTTGGGATCAGGCCCTCGAGAACAACCCGGACGGCCGACTCGACCTGGTCCAGGACGTAGGCATCCACGTACCGGCCATGGTGATCGGCGACATGCTGGGCGTTCCCCGCGAGGACGCCGAGCAGCTGGTCGACTGGACCAACCGGACCTCGGCCTTCGAGGATCCCCGACTGGTGCCAGACCTCTCCGACCTCTGGACGGCCTTCGAGGAGTTCGGGCCTTACGTGGACGCGATGATCACCGAGCGGGAGAAGTGCCCGATGGACGACCTGACCACCGCCTTCATCCAGGCCGAGGTCGACGGCGAGAGGCTCTCTCACGAAGAGGTACTTATGTTCTTCTTCCTGCTGATGGTCGCCGGGAACGATTCGACCCGGGCCACCTTCACCTCGGGTATGAAGAGCCTGATGGAAGACCCCGAGCAGATGGAGATCGTCCGCTCCGGCGCGGTCCCGATGGAACAGGTGGTCGAGGAGTTCGTCCGGTTCCACCCGGCATTTGCCTACATGCGGCGGACTGCCACCCGGGACGTCGAGCTACGTGGGGCCCAGGTCAAGGCCGGTGACAAGCTCGCCCTCTGGTACGTCTCGGGCAATCGGGACGAGCGGGCCTTCGACGATCCCGACACCTTCGACGTACGCCGGGACCCAAACCCCCACCAGGGCTTCGGCGGCGGCGGTCGTCACTTCTGCCTTGGGGCCGGCCTCGCCCGGGTCGAGCTGAAGATCTGGATCGAGGAGACCCTCAAGCGGTTCCAGACGATCGAACCAGATGGCGAGACCGAACGCCTCTCTTCCACCTTCCTCAACCAGTGGTGGAAGATCCCGGTTCAGATGTCATAAGCACGGTCAGCAGTTGGGCCGCAAGCGGCTTTTGGGCGCGTTGCCATCCTGAGGACGAAGGGTTTCGTCCAAGCGGGCAGCCCCGAGCAACTCCCGGCAGAGGGGAGAGAGGTCCTGGGCGGGCTGACGGGCGATAACGCTGAGCACGCGCCCGAAGTCGCGAGAGGACTGCTCCCACGATGGCCAGAGGCACGCCCAGTTGCTGGCCATAGAACGCAGGCAAAAGGACAAAGAGCGGCAGCTCGAGCAGGGCCAGCGGCAAACGCAGGCCCCCGTAGGCGGCAAGCAAAGCCCAGGGGGGCGAAGCCGGAG
>CAITDZ010000012.1 GCA_903891285.1 uncultured Solirubrobacterales bacterium | reverse complement strand
GCCGCATTGATCAACATCCCGGCCAGGGTGACCAGACGACCGAAGCGCTCGGGCCGGATCGTCGCCCCGGAACGGTCCTTGGAGCGACCCTTCCGCTCTCGGGCCTGGGCCTTCCTGCGACGGGCCGCAGCGACGTCGAAACCGTTGACGTGGCGTTCCCGCAGCAGGGCGACCCGCTCATCGACCGAGGCAGCCAGCTCGGAGGGTTCGATCAGGGAGGCATTCGGGCGCCACTTCAGGATCCAGGCGATCAGCTCCCGCTCGGAGGAGAAGTCAGTCTCGAGGACGATTCCGCTGCGCCCGACCCCGTCGGCCGTCTTGGGCTTGGAAACCTCGCCGAACCGGCCGTAATCGCGCTCGATCAGCCAGGCGATCCGTTGCTTGAAGTGGATCCGGGCCCGGCCGACCGTCTCGCCCAGCTGCCAGTCGGCCAGCTCGGCGTAGTCGCGGCGATCGAAGTCCTCGGGCGGCTGGAAGTCGTGCTCGGACTTCGTCGCATAGCCCACCTTTCCCTGGATCCTGGTCAGCCGGAAGACCCGAACCGCTTCCCGTTCGTGGGAGAAGCCGATCAGGTAGAACTGCCCGCCGCGGAAGACCAGGTGGTAGGGGTCGACCTTCCGGTCGGAGACCTCGTCGCGGTCCATCGAGTGGTAGCTGAAGGTGATCGTCTTGTGGCGGGAGATCGCGGTCTCGATCCGGGCCAGTCGCTGGGTCGTCTCCCGCGAGCCCGAGGTCTTGAACTTGGCCATCGCGACCGGGATCGAGCCGGGCTCGGAGAGCGGGTTCGGATGGCCCCAGGCCACCTGCTGGAGGGCGAGTCGAAGCGGCTCGGCGTAGGCGAACTCACCCTCGGTGAGCAGCGCGAGCGAGGTCCGAAGGGCGGCCAGCTCATCATCGGTGAACTCGATCGCCGGAAGGTAGAAGTTCTCGGGCGGGAGCGAATAGAGCTCGGCCTCGAAGAAGCCCTCGCCCGGGCGATCGACCTGGAGCTCGATCCCGAGGCTGTCGAGCTCGGCCCGGTCGGCATAGAACCGACGGGCAAAGGCGTCCTCGTTCATCACGCTGTAGCCCTCGACCTCACGCTTGATCTCGAGCGCCGAGACCGGCCTCCCCTGGGCCATCAGGAACGAGATCAGCGAAAGCTGCCGAATCAGCTTCTCGGTGTCTTTCGCCATCCCGTCGAAGATACCGACGGGCCGAATCCGGCAATTCCGCCAAAGGGCCTTCGTTGCCGGATTTTCCCGGTTTTTTCATGCTCCTGGGGCCGGTTTTGGGCCTTCCGTCAGCCACCCGACAGGGGGGCGACCGTCCGGCCACCGGCTCCCACGGGAGGACCGTTTCGCCCACTCCGCCGCCTACACTCCCTGCGGTGAACGGGGCCCCGACCGAGGATCGAGAAGCGTCAGGGAGGAAGGTGGGGATCGTCGGTCTCGGCTACGTCGGGCTGCCGTTGGCGGTCGCCTTCGCCGAGGCCGGAGTGGAAGTCATCGGCCTCGACTCCGACCCGGACAAAGTCGCGGCGCTCGATAGGGGCGAGAGCTACGTCGAGGACGTACCCGCCTCGGTCCTGACCTCGCTCGACGGAAGCTTCACCGCGACCACCGAGTACGGGGAAATGGCCGAAGCCGACACGATCGTGGTCTGCGTCCCGACCCCGCTGACCGAATCACGGGAGCCCGACCTCTCCTTCCTCGAAGACGCAGGCAATGCGCTCGCGAAGGTGCTCCGTAAGGGCCAGACCGTGATCCTCGAGTCGACCACCTACCCCGGCACCACCAGGGAAGTCCTCGGACCACTTCTCGAGAAGTCGGGCCTCCAGGCCGGAGAGGACTTCCACCTCGCCTTCTCGCCCGAACGGATCGACCCGGGCAGGACCGACTACACGATTAGGACCACCCCGAAGCTGGTCGGAGGAATCGATCCGGCAAGCACCGAGAGCGCCGCCGCCACCTACGAGCAGATCTGCGACGAGGTGGTCAGGCTCTCGGGACCGGATGCAGCCGAGATGGCGAAGCTGCTCGAGAACGTCTTCCGCTCGGTCAACATCGCCCTTGTCAACGAGCTGGCCCAGCTATGCGAGCGGCTCGGGGTCGACGTCTGGGAAGTGGTCGATGCCGCAGCGACCAAACCGTTCGGGTTCATGCGGTTCGACCCCGGCCCGGGGATGGGTGGTCACTGCCTGCCGATCGATCCCTTCTACCTCGCCTACCGGGCCAAGCAATACGACTTCCCGCCCGAGTTCGTCGAGCTGGCCGGGAAGATCAACCAGTCTCAGCCCGAGTTCTGCGTTGCCCTCGCCGGGAAGGTCCTCGAAGAGGCAGGGGTGGAAGTAGGGGACTCGAAGGTGCTGATCCTGGGAGTCGCCTACAAGCCTGGGGTCGGGGACACCAGGGAGTCACCGGCGATCAGGATCATCTCGCTGCTCGAGGAACAGGGTGCCGCGGTCTCCTTCCATGACCCCCACGTGCCGGAGCTGGCCGACGGCCGGAAGGGGGTCGATCTGGACCCGGCCCTTGCCGAGGCCGACCTGGTGATCATCGTCACCGCCCACCCGGAGTTCGACCCGGGGGAGATAGTCGAGGAAGCGGAACGGGTGCTCGACCTGCGCGGGGTCACCCGCGCCCTCGAGGCCGACAACGTCACCCTGCTCTGAGGTGGCCTGTAAGGAACCGGGGCATGTCGGGGCCGGGCCGACTCAAGGGAGGGGGAGTCGACCCGGGCGTCTCCGACAACAGTCGGCGAGGGTTGCCCGCGACTGATACTGCCTGCGGTAAGGGATAACCGCTCATTGGCAGCAAAGCCAAGGTAGCAAAAGCGGGGTTTCAGTCTGGTGCCCGAAGAGGTCGGTGGATCAGCGGGATCCATCCATCCAGATCACCTGGTCGCGGCCCGGTCCGACCCCGACCAGGGCGACCGGAACGCCTACCGTCTCGCTCACGAAATCGATGTAGTTACGGGCCTCGGGCGGCAGGTCAGCGGGTCGGCGCGCATCGGAAACCTCATCGCCGAATCCCGGGAATTCATCGTACTCGGGAGTCACCCCGTGGAGGATCGTCTGGTGGTAGGGAAACTCGTCGAGGACCGCACCTTCCTTCGAGCGGTACCTGACCGCAACCTTGATCGTGTCGAGTCCGGCGAGGACGTCGAGCTTGGTCATCGCAAGCGCCGAAGTACCGTTCAGCCGGATCGCGTAACGAAGCGCAACCAGGTCGAGCCAGCCGCACCGCCTGGGCCTGCCTGTGGTGGTGCCGAACTCGTGTCCCTTCTCGGACATGTGGCGACCGGCCTCGTCCTCGATCTCGGTAGGGAAGGGGCCGGAGCCGACCCTGGTCGAATAGGCCTTGACCACGCCCCAGACCTGCTCGATGTCGGTCGGCCCGACACCGGCCCCTGCACAGGCCGCACCGGCGATCGGGTTGGAGGAAGTGACGAAGGGGTAGGTGCCGTGGTCGAGGTCGAGCAGGGCGGCCTGGGCGCCCTCGAAGATCACCGTCCGGCCGGCGTCGAGCTCGGTCCAGCAGAGCCTTGCGGTGTCGGTGATGTAGGGCTCGAGCCGGTGGCCGTAGGCGAGGTATTCCTCGGTCAGGGTGTGGAGATCGAGTCGATCGTCGGGAACGTCATCGCTCTCGGGCTCTCCCTCCTTACGGAGCTTTCGGCGGCGAACCGAGAGCTCGCGAAGCGCCTGCTGCTTGCTCTCGAGCGCGGTCATGATCTTCTTGCGGAGGATCTTCTCGTCGAGCAGGTCCTGGACGCGGACCCCTAACCGGAGCGCCTTGTCTGCGTAGGCCGGGCCGATGCCCCGGCGGGTGGTCCCGATCGAGAGCTTCCCCAGCTTCAGTTCGTCGGCCGTATCGAGCAGCACGTGGTAGGGCATAATCAGGTGCGCGTTCGAGGAGATCCGGAGGTTGGCGGGGCTCACGCCGACCTTCCTCAAACCCTCGATCTCGTCCAGCAGGACCCCGGGGTCGATCACGACCCCGTTGCCGATCACGCAGAGCTTGTCCTCGTGGAGGATCCCGGACGGGATCAGGTGGAACTTGTAGGTCTCGCCGTCGTGGACGATCGTGTGGCCGGCGTTGTTGCCGCCCTGGAACCGGACGATCGCCGATGCGTCGGCGGCGAGCAGGTCGGTGATCTTCCCCTTCCCCTCGTCGCCCCACTGGGTGCCAACTATCGCCACGCCGGGCATTTCCGCTCCAGTCTAGGGAGGTGGTCGGGTCAGTCCGCCCGGGACTCAGGCGGACGGAACTCGAGTCGGTGGTCGGTGCCGTAGAGCGGCAGTGGATCACCGCAGATCTCGACCAGACGGGAGAGGATCCGGTCGCCCAGCTGTTCCTCGAGCTGGGACTGGTCGAAGTTGGTGGTAACCAGGATCGAGTTCTGGCGCTCGTAACGCTCGTTGATCAGGGCGTAGAGCTGTTCGAGCACCCACTCGGTCCGCTTTTCGGTGCCCAGGTCCTCGAGGTGGAGCAGGTCGACCGAACAGAGCGACTCGAAGAACTCGGTGTAGGAGTCACCTTCCGGGCCAGCGTCGTAAGTCGCCCGAATCCGGGCGAAGAGCTTCGGAAGCGAGTAGATCGCGACGGTGCGATTGCGCTTGAGCACCTCCTTGGAGACCAGCATCGCCAGGCTGGTCTTGCCCGTTCCGGTATCGCCCATAAGCCAGAGGCCACGGCCTTCGGCAAGGTTCCGGTCGAGATCCTCCACCCAGTCACGGACCGCGTTGACCACGACCGAGTCGATCTCGGTGATCGGTGGTCGGTCGAAGGAGACCCCCCGGTAGCGGGCCGGGATGACCGAGTTGACCCCGGCACTCCTTGCCTTGGCAAGCCTGGGGGCGAGGCAGTCGCACTCGTAGGCGAGGCCGTCCTCGCCGAGGATCCAGCCCGATCCGTCACACCGGCCGAGCGGACAGGCGTGGCCGCTTCCGTTACGGGAGAGGCCGTTCGACTCGGCTGCCATCAGATCTGCTCGGTCTCGGGTTCGGTCTCCTGCTCGGCCCGGACGGCCGGCGGGGACCCTTCGCCGGTCGGGTGCTCGGGCGCCCGTTCGGCGAACTTCGGATAGTCAGGCAGGAAGGTCAGATTGACCGTGCCGACCGGTCCGTTTCGGTGCTTGGCGAGGATCACCTCGGCCGTTCCGTCGCGCTCCTCGGGCTTCCGGTAGACGTCCTCGCGGTAGAGGAAGGCGACGAGGTCGGCGTCCTGCTCGATGTTGCCGGAGTCGCGGAGGTCGGAGAGGATCGGTCGCTTGTCGGTCCGGGCCTCGTTCGCACGGGAGAGCTGGGAGAGGGCAACCACGGGCACTTCCAGCTCGTTGGCGAGAAGCTTGAGTCCGCGGGAGATCAGGCCGACCTTCTCGACCATCGAGCTCCTCGACTCATCCATCCTCATCAGCTGGAGGTAGTCGACGATGATCAGCCCGAGGCCGCCGTTGGCCTGCTCCTGGGCGTGGAGTCGACGCGCCTTCGCCCTCAGGTCGAGCAGGCTGAGGTCGGAGGTGACGTCGATCCAGAGCGGGGCCTCGGCCAGCGCGTTGCAGGCGCCGACCACCTTGTCCCAGTCGCGCTGGCCGACCTTGCCCTTGCGAAGACGATCGCCGTAGACCCGCGCCTGGGAGGCAATGAAGCGCTGGGCGAGTTCCATCTCGGACATCTCGAGCGAGAAGAAGGCGACCGGACGGCCCAGCTTGACCGCGGCATGCTCGGCGATGTTGGCGACGAAGGCCGACTTTCCGACCGAGGGCCGGGCGGCGATGATGATCAGGTTGGAGGGCTGGAAGCCACCGGTCAGCTCGTCGAGGCGGGGGAAGCCGGTCGGGGTACCGGTCAGCTCGATCTCGCCCTTGCTCAGCTTCTCCAGTCGTTCGACCTCGTCGTCGAGGACGTCGGCCAGGCGGCGGAAGTCGGATGACTGGTCCTTGTGGGCGACCTCGAAGAGGAGCTGCTCGGCCCGCTCGGAGAGCTCGTCGGCGGTGCCGTCGCGTTCATTGACCCAGGAGCCGATCTCGTAACTCGTTTCGAGCAGGCGCCGGAGCAGGGCCGTCTCGCGGACGATCTGGGCGTAGTTCCGGGCATTGCCGGGGGCGGGGACCTTGGCCGCGAGCTCGGAGACGTAGTTCGCCCCGCCGGCCTCGTCGGTCCGACCGGTCGAATCGAGCGCCGCCCGCACGGTCAGCTCGTCACAGGCGTCCCCCTTGGCGTAGAGGTCGAGCATCACCTCGAAGATCGCCCGGTGGCGGTCGAGGTAGAAGTCCTCGGTCCTCAAGCGGACGTCGTCGATCACCCGCCCTACGGCCGGATCGCTGACCAGCATCGCCCCGAGGACCGAAGCCTCGGCCTCGATGTCGTGAGGAGGGCCCTCCGGTGCTATTTCTCTTCGGCGACGATCGTCTTGACCGAAGCCGTGGCGCCGCCCGGAATCTCGACCTCGATCATGTAGGTGCCGATCTCGTGGATCGGGACGTCGAGCCGGATCTTCCGGCGATCGATCTTCAGGCCCCGTGCCTCACGGATGGCGTCGGCGATCTCCTTGTTGGTGACCGACCCGTAGAGCTTTCCGTCCTCCCCGGCCCGGTGCTGAATGGTCAGCACGGTCTTGGAGAGGAGCGATGCGATCTCGCCTGCCTTCGCAGCAGCCTCACGCTCGGCCTTCTCGGCCGCTTCCTTCCGCCTGATCGCCTCTTCCAGGGCTCCGGGGGACGCCGGCTGGGCGAGGCCCCTCGGCTGGAGGTAGTTCCTCAGGTAGCCCGGGGAAACCTCGACCGCGGTGCCGTTCTCACCCAGGCCCTCGACGTCCTGCAACAGGATCGCCTGGGCCATTACTTGGCCTTCACGTAGGGGAGCAGCGCCAGCTCCCGGGCCCGCTTCACCGCGAGCGCGAGCTGCCGCTGATGGCGGCGGGAGAGGCCGGTCACCCGGCGGGAGCGCATCTTGCCCCGATCCGAGATGAACTTGCGGATCAGGTTGAGGTCCTTGTAGTCGATGTTCTCGACCGGAATCTTCGTGTACTTGCGCGGGCGGTAGCGGTCGCTGAAGCGGCGACTCCGCCTGCCAGATGATTCCCGTGTCTTTGCCATCTAACTGATTCCTCTGTTCCGCTTTCGAAGCACTTCTCCCGCCCGGACCCGGAGGAAACCGGGTCAGAGCGAAGGAAGGACTCTACCGCCTCCCGTGGGGCGGGGTTGGATCGCTCAGAACGGGATGTCGTCGTCCGGAGCGGCGCCCGATGGGGCGAAGTCTCCCGAGTCGGCCGGTACGTCGGCCGCTGGGGTGAACCCACCGCCGTTCTGACCACCCGGGGCCGAGCCGTCCCTCGAGCCGAGGAACTGGACCTGGTCGGCGACGATCTCGACCGTCTGGCGCTTGCCGGAGCCGTCCTTGGCCTCCCACTCCCGCCAGTCGAGCCGACCGTCGATCGCCACCGGCCTGCCCTTGGACAGGTAGGTCGAGCAGTTCTCGCCCTGGGCCCCCCAAACGGTCACGTTGAAGTAGTTGGGCTTGTCGACCCACTGGCCGCTCTCGTCCTTGCGCCGGCCGTTTACCGCAACCCGGAGGCTGCAGACGGCGGTCCCCGCGTTCGTGTGCCGAAGCTCGGGATCGGCGGTCAAGTTGCCCGTGATCGTGACCCTGTTGATGTTCTCAGCCATTGTGTGTTTGCTCCTCTCAGTTCGTTTCTTTCACCACAGCAGCCAGGTCTTCAGTCGCCCTTTCGGGCCGGTTTCTGACGACCGCTGATGAATTTATCCGGGATGACCGACGGTTCAGGGCCGGGCCGACCCGATCTCTCCCCCCGACCCCGGAAACTCCGCGATCTCCCGCCCTTCCTGCCCCGCCGCAACCGCCTTTAGGCCACCTCGAAGCCTCTCTGGCGCGGGTCCTGGCAGCCGGGGGCGCACTCACCCTCGTCGTCCCCTCCTCGGTGAGCACATCCCCCGTCTACCTCCCGCGCACGGGGAGCTTCTGGTTGGGAGAAGAGGACCGAACCAACCGGGAGTTCATGGCAGG
>CAITDZ010000011.1 GCA_903891285.1 uncultured Solirubrobacterales bacterium | reverse complement strand
CTCGTCGAGCCTGGAGGCGATGATCTCGGTGCCGGAGTCGGTTGCCTCGAAGATCGAGACCGGGCAGACCTCCTCCAGTTTCCTGGCAAGCTCGGGGTCGGAAGCGGCCGGCTCCTCGATCTCGATGCCGATGAAGATGCTCTCCTGCTCCGTGCTCATCCGTCGATACCCTCCTTCACCGCGTCAGGGATCTCGTCGATCCTCTCGACCACGGTGATCCCGGCCTCCTGGAGGCGGGCGATCTTCTCGGTGGCCGAGTCTTCCTTGCCTTCGACGATCGTGCCTGCGTGGCCGAAGCTCATCCCCTTCATCTCCTCGTCGTCCATGAATTTGCCCGCCATGAAGGCGACGATCGGGAGCCTGGAGTTATTGGCCGCGACCCACTCGGCAAGTTGGGCCTCCATCCGCCCACCGGGCTCGGAGTAGATGACGATCGCCTGGGTTTCCTGATCGGCCTCGAAGAAGGGCATCAGTTCCGCATAGGTCGAGCCGATGATCGCATCGCCCCCGATCGAGATCGCCGTAGAGACGCCAAGTCCCGCTGCGGTCAGGGTGGAGGAGATCTCGGTGGTCATCCCACCTGATCGGGACATCACACCTACGACCCCTGGCTCGTATGCCTTTGCCGCGTCGGCCGCGGGCCCCCCGATGCCGCCCATCTTGCAGAGGCCAGGGGCGATCAATCCGAGGCAGTTGGGACCGATGATCCGCGCACCGACCCGGTCGGCATACTCGACCATCTCGGCGACGTCCCCCCGTGGGATCCGCTCGGTAACCACGACCACCAGGCGAATCCCGTTGGCCAGGGCCTCGATGACCGCATCCTTGGTGAATCCCGGAGGAACCGTCACCACCGAGCCGTCGATCGGGCCACCGTGGTTCTCGACCGCCTGCTCGACCGTGTCGAAGACCGGCACCCCGTGGACCTCGCGGCCCTTCCGCCCCGGCGTTACCCCGCCGACGACTTTCGAGCCGTAATCGAGGCACTCGCGGGTCAGGTTGACTGCCTCGCGGCCGGTGATGCCCTGGACGATGAAGGTGGTGTCGGCGTCGATCAGGACGCTCATCAGCCCTGAACCTTCTCCACCGCTCGTCCTGCCGCATCCCAGAGTGAGACGGAGCGGTCGTAGTACTCGACCCCGTAGTAGTCGAGGATCTTCGCCCCTTCCTCCTCCCAGGCTCCGGGAATCCGGAAGACTGCGATCGTCTCGGAGGGGTCGAGGCCGAGCTCGAGGCAGGCCTTGATCACGCCCCGGGCGACGATGTCGACCCGCGTGTTCGAGACGATCGACATCATCACGGCGATCTTCTCGACCCCATCTTTCTGCAGGACTTCCCTGGCCAGGCCACAGGCCTTCGCGACCGAGGGGTTTCCGCCGATCTCCGAGTAGTTGGCCGGCTTGCCACCCTGACTGCGGACGGCATCGGTCAGGGTCAGGGAGCCTCCGCCGGCCCCGATCACCAGGCCGAGGTTGCCATCGAAGTTGTGGTCCTTGCCCTGGATCACGCCCCGGTGGTCGCTGGCGTCGATCTCCTTCACCCTGCGCTCGAAGTCGCTCGGCTCGTAGCTCTCCCTGGTGTCGTCTTCGGCGATCCCGAGTTCCTCTCGGAGCAGTTCCGCCTGGCGGCCGACCGCTTCACCCTCCATCTCCATGTGGGCGTCCAGGGCGACGAACCGACCGTCGGTCAGCTCGGCGAGGGGGTTGATCTCGGCCAGCAGCATGTCCTTCTCGCGGAACAGCTCGGCCAGGCGGGCGAGTATCGGTGTTGCTCGGGTCAGCTGGCTGCCGGTCACCCCGGTTCGGGCTATCACCTGCTTGGCCTGGAAGTCGAAGACCGGGTCGAGGTTGGAGATATGTCCTCGCCCCACGTGGTCCGGGTGTTCCTCGGCCACCTGTTCGATATCGATCCCGCCCATGTCGCTGAACAGCATCAATGGCTTCTTGGCAGTCCCGTCCCAGACGACTCCGGCGTAGTACTCCTGCTTGACCTCGGCCTTCGGGTCGACCAGCACGCCACGTGGCATATGTCCGTTGATTTCTAAGTCGAGGATCGTTTCGGCGTGGGCGGCCGCCTCGTCAGGGGTGTCGGCGAACTGGACGCCCCCAGCCTTCATCCGGCCACCGGTCAGGACCTGCGACTTGACCACGGTCGGTCCGTCGATCTTCTCGGCGGCAGCCCGGGCTTCCTCCGGGGTCCGGCAGAACCCGTACTCGGTGACCGGTATCCCGGCCAGCTCGACGATCTTCCGGGCTTCGTACTCGTAGAACCTCATTGCGCCCGCAATCTATTACGAACGGACGGGCCGACGGCGACCCCCTCGGTCGGCCCGCGACGGCTCCTGGCGGGCGTGGGGCGCCTGTAGGCTCGCCCCATGGAACGACTGGGCGGGCATCGAAGGGCGGGCCGGAGCAGGGTGGCGCGAGCCTGGCCAAGGACCATGGCAGGAGTCCCGCTGCTCCTCGCAGTCGGAGTACTGACGGCATGTGCAGGGACCGTGATCGACGACAAGAAGGCCCGCGAGGCGATCAAGGATGACGTTCAGCGCAAGACCGGGGTCGAGGTGAGGACCGTCGCCTGCCCGCCGGACGTCGAGGTCGATCCGGGTGCGTCGTTCACCTGCCTGGTGGTGGCCGAAGATGGTCGCCGGGCCGAGGTCAGGCTCCGGATCCTGAACATCGAGGCCGATGTCGAGACCGTCTCGATCACCCCGGTGCGAGGATGAACGCAGGGAGGGAGCGTTCTGAGTAAGAATCCGGGATCGGGGCCGACCCGCCGTTACCGGTCTGGAGGTTCGGAGCCCGCAACGAGGAGTTGACACCGAAACCTTGACCGAAGCAGAAGGGTCGCCCGCACCCACCACCAACGCAAAACTCGTCGAATGGGTCGACGAGATTGCGGCCCTGACCAAGCCCGACCAGGTCTACTGGTGCGACGGCTCGCAGGAAGAGTACGACCGGCTCTGCGCCGAGATGGTCGAGGCAGGGACCTTCACCCGGCTCGACGACGCGAAACGCCCGAATTCGTACCTGGCCCGATCGGACCCAGGCGACGTCGCCCGGGTCGAGGACCGGACCTACATCTGCTCGGAGCGTGAAGAGGACGCCGGTCCGACCAACAACTGGGTCGATCCGGCCGAGATGCGGGAGAAGCTCTCGGGCCTCTTCGATGGTTCGATGGAGGGGCGGACGATGTACGTCGTTCCCTTCTCGATGGGCCCGATCGGATCGCCGATCTCCCACATCGGGGTGGAGTTGACCGATTCCCCCTACGTGGCCGTTTCGATGCGGATCATGACCCGGATGGGGCGTGCGGCCCTGGATGCGCTCGGCGAGGACGGTGAGTTCGTCCCCTGCGTCCACTCGGTCGGGATGCCACTCGCCGAAGGCCAGGAGGACGTTCCCTGGCCCTGTAATGCCGATAACAAGTACATCGTCCACTACCCCGAGACCCGTGAGATCTGGTCCTACGGCTCGGGCTACGGGGGGAATGCCCTTCTCGGCAAGAAGTGCTTCGCGCTCAGGATCGCTTCGGTGATGGCCAGGGACGAGGGCTGGATGGCCGAGCACATGCTGATCCTCAAGCTGACCAGCCCGGAAGGCGAGGTCAAGTACGTCTCGGCCGCATTCCCCTCGGCCTGCGGAAAGACCAACCTGGCGATGCTGATCCCGACCATCCCTGGATGGAAGGTCGAAACGATCGGCGACGACATCGCCTGGATGAAGTTCGACGACGAAGGACGACTGAGG
>CAITDZ010000010.1 GCA_903891285.1 uncultured Solirubrobacterales bacterium | reverse complement strand
GGGCGACCTCGTGGTCGAGCCGATCGGCCACCTCGTAACAGAGGGCCTGGTGGAGTCCCCCTCCGTGGTCGACCGCGACCTCGATCCTCCGGTAGCCGCCGCTTCCCACGTGCTCGAACTGATCGAGGAGTTCGAGGTCGGTCTCGGCCAGCCGATAGAGGGCACCCCAGACCTCGGCCCCCTCGCTCTCGACCACGTCGGCCCCGCCCCCGGGTGGGAAGTTCTGCGAGCGGTAGGCAAAGCCGAGTTCGCGCCCTTCCAGGAGTGCCGGCCCGACCGGTTCGGACCCGGGACACCGCTCCCTCATCTGGGCAATGCTCAGGTTGGAGCCGAAGGCGAAGTAGAGCATCGCTTGATCCTGCACCCGGGTCCGGACGAACGGCCGGGACGACTGCTCAGCGGTGAGAGACTGGTCGTGTGACGAGCGGTGTGGACAACCCGATCACGGCCCTGATCGGCGTCTACGACGCCGATGGCACCCTCTCCGGGGAACTCGCCTACTGGGTCGGCGCCCACCTGACCGGGCGCCGTCACTGTGCCCTCTGCGAGATCACCCACGGCACGTTCCGCGAGAAGGCCCAATGGCGGGAGCTGGCGGCCGGGCTGGCGGTGCCGTTCGAGGCCGTCCACCTCGACGAGCGCTCCGAAGCGGTCGCCCGGGCAAGCCAGGGCAAGACCCCTTGTGTACTCGCGGTGCTGGAGGACGGGTCACTCGAGATGCTGTTCGAGCCGGAGGACCTCGAAGCGATGAACGGCGACCCGACGCGGCTCGCCTCGGCCCTAGGTGAGGCGATCTCCCGCGGGTATCCTTCCGGGCCAGCGCCGACGTAGCTCAGTTGGTAGAGCACTTCACTCGTAATGAAGGGGTCAGCGGTTCGATTCCGCTCGTCGGCTTCGGGAACCTCCGCTAGACTCGAAGAGTCCGGGCGGTTCAGTCCAAGGGAACCCGGCGTCAGGGGAACCGATGGAGGGTCCAAGGGAAAAGCTTCTTCATCCGGCGACGATCATCTCGGCTGCCGCACTGGTCATTGCTCTCTCAGGCAGCGCTTACGCGATCAGCCAGCTTCCGAAGAATTCGGTCGGGGCCAAGCAGATCAAGAACGGTGCGGTAACTTCGCCCAAGGTGAAGGATGCCTCACTGCTGGCCAAGGACTTCAAGTCCGGGCAGCTCCCGGCCGGGCCGCGCGGCGAGCAGGGCCCGAGGGGGGAAAGCGGTACCACGGGGGCGACCGGTCCGGCCGGACCGACCTTCTCTTTCGCTCTCCAAGACGACGGAACGACTGTGACGCTTCCCCCGTCCGGGACCAACAATGTCGTAAGTCGCACGATCACCATCCCACGAGCAGGAAGATTGATCGTCAACTTCTCGGGCAGATTCTCGATCGGGGGTTCCCCCTCCGCCGGCCATGCTGCGCAGGCATTCTGCTATGCAGCCACCCTTCCCGGCCCCGTTCAGCGCAGCTCGATCCAGCCGTCCTCCCAGGCCACCTACCGACCCCCTTCCCAATCGACTGCCGCCCAGATAACCCTGACCTTCGGGTACCTCGTGCCGGCCGCAGGCGACTACACGTTCGAGGTTACCTGTAGCAATTTCTCTCTCGTCGGTACTCCCGATCTCGACTTCGGCGCATACGACATGACTGGCGTCCTGACTGGCTCGTGACGAGCAAGGGGGCGCTCGGAAAGATCGGAGCGGGGCGAGACGCCCGCTCGGGGAGCTTGCGAGTGATGGATCGTCGATCCGGTCCCAGCTCCCAGCCGCCCACTGACTGATCCGGGCAGGTTGGCCCCGGTTGCGCGGCGGGGGTCTGGAAAACTTTCTACGGCTACCGAAACTCCCTAATAGGTGGGGCGTTTCCTGTATGTTGCCCTACGAATTCGTCCGGGAATGGTCCCGGGCCCGACTTGGGGAGGAACCCTCTTGAAGCGTCTGTTCGCCGTATCGATCGCCGTCGCCGTTGCCTGCCTGATCCCTGCCGGGGCATCGGCTGCACCGGCCTCCAGCGGTAGTGGCCTGAAGCTCCTCTCCGCCAAGGCCGCCAAGTCCGGCAAGAGCGTCCAGGTCCGTGTTCAGTGGGATATGAAGACCCGCGGTGCCGCAAAGGCGAACAAGCGGTTCGTCCTCCGCATCCTCGCCCACGGTGAGAGGGGCCGGAAGAGCGAGCTCGGGTCCCTCCGAACCAAGACCTTCGGTAAGGCCGGGACCGAGACGGTCACGGTCAAGACCAGGGCTGGCCTCCTCAAGAAGTCCAAGCGGGTAACCGCCACCGCCACCCAGCAGTACGACAGCCCGAAGGACAACGACAAGCGCTTCGAACGGAACGCGGTCGCAATCCGGGCGATAGCGGGCAAGGGCCGTGGCCTCAAACTGAAGGGCTGCGCCACATCCCTGCTCACCCCCAACTCGAACCACAGGAACTGCACCCTCTACGGGGCCCACCTGGCGAACGCTTACCTCAAGGGCGTGAACCTGAGGGGCGCGAACCTGGAGCAGGGCTCCCTCGCCGGTGCCAACCTGAAGACCACCAACCTGATGTCGGCCAACCTGATCGGGACCGACCTGAAGGGCGCCGTCTGGCCCGATACAGAGCAGTCGGCGCTCACCTTCCCAGACGACGGACAGAAGATCATCGACCTGATCGCGTCCGCCAAGACCAGCGTCGACATCGTGATCTACGACTTCGGCGGACCCAACCTGGTCGGCCAGCCGAGCGACCCGGGTGCGCTGATGCAGGCAGTCCAGCGTGGAGTTAACGTGCGAGTAATCCTCAACTCAGGTCAAAGCTGCGCTGACACAAGCCCGCCCAGCCAGTCGATATGCGCAGGCCAAGTCGGTCTCGACCCGCTCTACGCGACCCAGGCAGCCCTCGAGTGGGCGAAGAACAACCCGGCCCCGGGGAAGACGGCCGGCAAGTACCGGGTCCAGTTCTCCTCCGAGAACTACCAGATCACCCACCAGAAGTCGATCCTGATCGATACCTCCAACGCCGACGGAACGGCCAGGACTGCCGACCAGATGACGGCCAATTCGAAGATCATGGTCTCGACCGGCAACCTCCAGGCATATCCGGTCGACTGGGGGCTCTACAACGAGTGCGCGGAATGGGATGACCCGCAGGCGAAATACCCCAACTGTCTCCGGTGGGAAGTAATCAACCCGTACTACCTGTCCAATCCTGCGGCGACCTGCAAAGGCGGGATCCCGAAGAACTGCGAAGAGGAGTGGGCTCCTCGGGACTTCGCGATCGAGGTGACGGAGCCGGCCCTGATGGAACGGATCGCCGCGGTCTATTCGGCTGACCAGACCTGCAAGAACTGGAACGAGGCTCCGATCTACCAGCAGCTGCTCAACTCGAACCTGCCCGATACCTGGGCGAACGGCACACTGCTGCTCGGCGGCAGCGGATACCCGCAGATGGGATCGGGGCTCCCCAAGGCCAACGACCCCTTCTACGGTTCAAGCCCGAATCCCCTGCTCCAGGCCCAGCCCCAGGGAAACTCGAGGGCTCGCCAGCTCGCGCTGATCAACTCAGCCAAGAAGACACTGATCGTCTACAACGAGGAGATGAAGGATCCGGAGGTCGCCAACGCACTGGCGGCAGCCGAGAAGAGAGGAGTCGAGGTCCGGGTCATAATGTCCGCGGAGATCGACTACGGGGATGAGGGCCAGGTCCCTGCACCCAACTTCTTCTTCGACTTCCTGACGAAGAACGGAGTCGAGGTGAAGCTCTTCGACAAGACCACTCCGAAGGGGGTGCTCTACATCCACGCGAAGGCGATCGTCGCCGACGGGACCAACGCCTTCATGGGTTCGGAGAACTTCGGCTACTCGTCGATGAACTACAACCGCGAGCTCGGCCTGATGCTCACCAATGACCCGAATCCGGCATCGGATTGGCTGCCGAGCTCCCAAGGGGTAGCGGCAATCATGACCGCTTTCGAAACAAAGGACTGGGTCAGTCCGAAGGCCTTCAATTACTCGCTATCGGGCAAGTACACCTACGTGCCCGCCTATCCCCCGGGCATCGACCCGCTGAAGCCAGGTCAGGCATTTGGTGGAGCAAACATGAGCTGTCTCGATCCGGTGGCGGGCGACGTCTACCAGCCGGCTCTGCCGAACCGGACGACCCCGAACAGCTAGGACAGATGTGTTGGCGCGGTCGGGCCTTTCGGCCCGACCGCGTTTTTCTCACTCCAAAGACCTCCAGCTGGCTCCAAACACTCTCGATCGTCGAAGCCTGCGAGCCGGGGACGGCCCGGAGGATTCCGGTTGACGACCGAAACTCGGGACCGGAACGCGGTTTTTCACTATGTTGCCCTGTGAATCCGCCCGGGAATCACCCCGGGTCCAACTTGGGGAGGAACCCTCTTGAAGCGTCTGTTCGCCGTATCGATCGCCGTCGCCGTTGCCTGCCTGATCCCCGCCGGGGCATCGGCTGCACCGGCCTCCAGCGGTAGTGGCCTGAAGCTCCTCTCCGCCAAGGCTGCGAATTCGGGCAAGAGCGTCCAGGTACGAGTCAGGTGGGATCTGAAGACGCGCGGTGCCGCGAAGGCGAACAAGCGGTTCGTCCTTCGGATCCTCTCCCACGGGGATCGGAGCAGGAAGACCGAGCTCGGGGTCATCAGGACAAAGACCTTCGGCAAGTCCGGGACCGAGACGGTTCGGGTCAAGACCAAAGCCGGCCTCCTCAAGAGGTCCAAGCGAGTGACCGCCACCGCGACCCAGCAATACGACAACCCGAAGGACAACGACAAGCGCTTCGAGCGAAACGCGGTTGCAATCAGGGCAATCGCCGGCAAGAGCAAGGGGCTGAAGATCAAGGGCTGCGCGACCACCCTGATCACCCCGGGCTCGAGCCACAAGGGCTGCAGCCTCTACGGGGCACACCTCGCCAACGCCTATCTGAAAGGGGTGAGCCTGAAGGGCGTGAACCTAGAGCGGGGTTCGCTGGCAAACGCAAACCTGAGAACCACCAACCTGAAGTCGGCCAACCTGATCGCGGTCGACCTGAAGGGTGCCCTCTGGCCCGATACAGAGCAGTCGGCGCTCACCTTCCCGGACGAAGGGCAGAAGATCATCGACCTGATCGCCTCTGCCGAGACCAGCGTCGACATCGTGATCTACGACTTCGGCGGACCGAGCCTGGTCGGCCAGCCGAGCGACCCCGGTGCGCTGATGAAGGCAGTCCAGCGCGGGGTAAACGTGCGGGTGATCCTCAACTCGTCGCAGAGGTGCTCCGGGACGAGTTCTGACCAGCAAAAGGAGTGTGCTGGCCAGACGAGCCTCGACCCGCTCTACGTGACCCAGTCAGCGCTTGCCTGGGCCCAGAACAACCCCGCCCCCGGAAAGACCGGTGGCAAGTTCCGGGTCCAGTTCTCTTCCGAGAACTACCAGGTCACCCACCAGAAGTCGATCCTGATCGATACCGCCACCTCCGACGGGACGGCGAGGACTGCCACCCAGATGGTCCCGACCTCGAAGATCATGGTCTCGACCGGAAACCTCCAGGCATTTCCGGTCGACTGGGGCCTCTCGAGGATCTGCACGAAGTCGGTGAAGCAGGCGGACGGTAGCTACCTGTGCCTCCAGTACGTCCAGAATTCCGACTACCTGACCAACCCGGCGGGCCTGTGCAAGGACGGGAAGAACCCGCCCGGCACACCGGCCAGCTGCAGCCCGGAGTGGGCAGCCAGGGACTTCGCAATCGTGGTGACCGAACCCGCCCTCATGGAGAGGATCGCTGCCGTGTTCGCAGCCGACCAGACCTGCAAGAGCTGGGCCGAGGCTCCGATCTACCAGCAGCTCCTTGAAACCGACATGCCCGACACCTGGGCGAACGGAACCCTCCTCCTAGACGGCAGCGGGTATCCCCAGATGGGATCGGGAAGCCCCGGTCCGTTCTACGGTGGCGACCCCGACAAGGTGCCGCCCCAGGGTCCGAATCCTGCCCTTCAGAGTCAGCCGCAGGGCAACTCCCGTGCCCGTCAGGTTTCCCTGATGAACTCGGCCCAGAACAGCCTGATCGTCTACAACGAGGAGATGGCCGACCCGGATATGGCCAACGCGCTCGTCGCGGCCAGGCAGAGGGGGGTCGACGTCCGGGTAGTGATGGCCTCCAGCTTCTACCAGGGCGTTCCGAGCCAGAACAGTTACTTCGACTTCCTGACCGCGAATGGCGTCAAGGTGAACCTGCTGCCGAAAAGCGCGACCAAAGGTGTCGACTACATCCACGCCAAGGCGATCGTCGCCGACGGGACCACGGCCTTCATGGGGTCCGAGAACTTCGGCTACGCGTCGCTCAACTACAACCGTGAGCTGGGCCTGATGCTTACCACTGCCCCGAACCCTTCCTCTCAGTGGTTGCCGAGCGTGCAGGGGATTGCTGCGATCAAGACAGCCTTCGAGGCCGACTGGACGAACGCCAGCGCAGTCTCCTACAAGCCACAGAAGCCCTCTCCCCCGTATCCCTATCCGGCACTGGCACCGGGAACGGCATTTTCCGGGGCGAACATGGAGTGCCTGGCCCCGGACCCTCCCGGAAACCTCTACTCGCCGGTTCTCCCCGATAGGACACCGTCCAACTAGGAACTGAAT
>CAITDZ010000009.1 GCA_903891285.1 uncultured Solirubrobacterales bacterium | reverse complement strand
GCTGGAAGGTCAACCGGCCTGACCAACCTTCTCGACCACTGCCGAGACCGCGTCCCCGGTCTCCCCGAGGACGATCTGGGGGGCGAAGGCGAGGATCACAAGGACCAGCACCATCGGGACGATGATCAGGGCATCCCGGAGCGAGATCTCACGCGAGTCCGATCCGGGCGGCAGCGGGTTCTGCATCGTCCGCTGGTACATCCTCAAGGCGTAGTAGGCGGCCAGCGCCACCCCTACCGAGGCAACGATCGCGATTGCGACGCTGACCTGGAAGGTGCCGTTGAGGATCAGGAACTCGCCTATGAAGTTGGGGGAACCGGGAATCGCCAGGGTGGCCATCGTCACGATCAGGAAGATCACCGCGAAGATGGGCGCATTCCTGGCCAGGCCGCCCATAGGTCCGAGGTCTTCCGACCCGGTCCGCTCGGCGATCAGTCCGACGATCAGGATCGCCGGGACCACGACCAGGCCGTGGTTGACCATCTGGAAGAGGGCGCCGTTGGCACCGGTCTCATCGAGGGCGAAGATCCCCAGAGTGATGAAGCCGAGCTGGGCGACCGAGGAGAAGCCGATGATCATCCTCAGGTCGATCTTGGTGAAGGCGATCGCCGAGCCATAGATGATCGAGACAACAGCGAAGATCAGGATCGCGGTCTGAAACAGCTCGGCGGCATCCGGCATCACCGGCAGGACGACCCGGAGGAAACCGTAGGCGCCGACCTTGGAGAGCACGGCTGAGAAGACGGCGAGGGCCGGAAGCGGGGCCACCCGGTAGGCATCGGGCATCCAGCCGTTGAACGGGAAGAGCGGCATCTTGATGAAGAAGGCGAGCGCGAAGAGCCAGAACAGCCAGTACTGGTCGGACTCGCCTATCCCCCTCGCGATCAGCTCGGGGATCGAGTAGGAGATCGGCTTGCCGGAGACCTCCTCGGCCGAGAACCCGACCGCGACCGCCGCGACCAGCATCAGCAGCGAGCCGACCAGCGTGTAGATGATCATCTTCGTCGTCGCCCCGCCGGCGGTCGCCCCGTCCCGGGTCCGTCCCCATAGACCGAACAGGAAGTAGAAAGGGACGATCATCAGGTCGAAGAAGAGGACGAAGAGGATCAGGTCCGAGGCGAGGAAGGCCCCGAGGGTGGCCGTCTCGCCGAGCAGCAGCATGAAGTAGAAGAGCCGCTCCCTCCCGTCCCCCGCATTCCGCGATGCAGCGAAGGCGACGGCCGGTACCCAGGCGAGCGCGGTCAGCAGCACCAGGAAGACCGAGAGTCCATCGATCGCGAGCGAGTAGGAGATTCCGAGCTCGGGGATCCAGGAAACGGACTCGGCGTAGCGGCCTGGATCGCCCGGGTCGAACCCGACCGCGACCACCGCGGCGAGGACCAGGGTGAGCGCGGTCCCGGCCAGGGCCGGGACCCAGGCCCGGGCGGCGGGCACGAGCAGGGCGACGATCCCGAAGACGAGCGGCAGCCAGAGGAGGACCGAGAGCATCAGGCCCCCCTCAGCAACAGGAAGAGAACGACGGCGATCGCCCCGAGCACCATCAGGCTGGCATAGGCCCGGATCATCCCGCTCTGGAGGTCCCGGACCAGCGCCCCGGCCGAGCGGACCAGACTGGTCGTCCCGGTGACGATCCCGCCGACGACGAAGGGCTCCACCACCCGGTTGCAGAAGTCGCCGAAGGCGAGTACCGGCCGAACGATCACCGCGTGGATCAGCTCATCGAAGTACCACTTGTGGACGAACAGCTCGTAGAGCGGGTGGAACTTCTGCCGGAGGGAGCCGGGAATCGCCGGACGCCTGACCCAGAAGACCCAGGCGAAGGCGATCCCGACAACGGCGATCACGCCACCATTCAGGAGCCCGAGCCAGGCCTTGCTCACCGGAGGGTGGATCGCGGCCAGGCTCGAGCCCTCGAAGGTCGGCTCGAGGAAGTTGGTCACCACCTCGGTCACCCCCGGCACCTGGAGGAAGCCGGCGATCAGGGCGAGCACCCCGAGGGGCAGCATCCCGAACCTCATCCCTGGCGACTGCTCGGCGATGTGGTGCTCCTTGCCGGGGTAGCCGACCTCGTAGTCCTCTGGCTGGCCGTTGGCGGGGTTGACCGGTTCGCCGTGGGCGACGTGGCCGGTCTCGATCAGCTCCTCGGCCTCGGGGCATGGTCTGCCCGGCAGGATCCGGAAGACGATTCGGAAGGCATAGAGGGCGGTCATGAACGCCCCTACGTAGCCGGCGATCGCGAGGATCGTGTACCAGCCGCCCCGGTAGAGGGCG
>CAITDZ010000008.1 GCA_903891285.1 uncultured Solirubrobacterales bacterium | reverse complement strand
TTCCGACGCCTTCATGGAGGCCTGCCGTGACGATGCCGACTGGAACCTGATCGCCCGCACCGACGGCTCGGTCGCCGAGACGGTCGGAGCCCGCGACCTGATGAACCAGATCGCCGACGCCGCCTGGCGTTGCGCCGATCCGGGCATCCAGTACGACACGACGATCAACCGTTGGCACACCTGCCCGAACTCGGGGAGGATCAACGCGTCGAACCCGTGCTCGGAATACATGCACGTCGACGACTCGGCCTGCAACCTCGCCTCGATCAACCTGATGAAGTTCCGGAACGACGACGGCTCATTCGACGTCAAGGGCTTCGAGGCCGTGGTAGACACGGTCTTCCTGGCCCAGGAGATCGTGGTCGGGTACTCCAGCTACCCGACCCCCGAGATCGACGAGAACGCGAACCGGTTCCGCCAGCTGGGGCTCGGCTACGCCAACCTCGGGGCACTCCTGATGAGCAAGGGGATGCCCTACGACTCCGAGGAAGGCCGCAACCTGGCCGCGGCGATCACCGCGGTAATGACCGGGCGTGCCTACCGGCGTTCGGCCGAGATCGCTGGAGCGATGGGACCGTACGAGGCCTACGAAGAGAACCGGGAACCCCACAACGCAGTCATGCGGATGCATCGCGACGCCGCCTACGAGATCGAGTCCGAGGGAGTTCCCGAGGACCTGCTTCAGGCCGCCCGCAATGAGTGGGACCGGGCCGTGGCAATCGGCGACGATGAGGGCTACCGGAATGCCCAGGCCACCGTGCTAGCTCCCACGGGCACGATCAGCTTCCTGATGGACTGCGACACGACCGGCATCGAGCCGGACTTCTCGCTGGTCAAGTTCAAGGAGCTGGTCGGCGGTGGTTCGATGACGATCGTCAACGGGTCGGTGCCGATGGCGCTCCGGACGCTGGGCTACGGCGAGTCCGAGATCGCCCAGATCGAGTCGCACATCGACGAGCACAGCACGATCGTCGGTGCCCCTGGCCTCAAGCAGGAACACCTGCCGGTGTTCGACGTGGCTGTCGGTGAGCGGGCGATCTCCCACACCGGCCACATCGACATGATGGCCGCGGTCCAGCCGTTCATCTCTGGGGCGATCTCGAAGACGGTCAACCTGCCGAGCGACGCGACCATCGAGGACATCGCCGACGCCTACACCCGGGGCTGGGAGAAGGGCCTCAAGGCACTGGCTATCTACCGGGACGGCTCGAAGACGGCCCAGGCGCTCCGGACCGACGCCCAGGACGAGAAGGAGGCGGCCGGCGAGGAGGAAGCCGGGCCGGTGAGGCACCGGATGCCGAAGACCCGCGAGTCGGTGACCCACAAGTTCTCGGTCGGCGGCCACGAGGGCTACATAACGGCCGGCAGGTACGAAGACGGCACGATCGGCGAGATATTCCTGACCGACATCGGCAAAGAGGGCTCGACGATGCGGGGGATGATGAACGCCTTCGCGACGGCGATCTCGATTGGCCTCCAGTACGGCGTTCCGCTCGAGGTGTTCGTGCGGAAGTTCAGTTACATGAGGTTCGACCCGGAAGGGATCACCGGCAACCCGGAGATCCCATTCGCCAAGTCGATGCCCGACTACATCATGCGGTGGCTCGCCTCGCAGTTCGTCGAGGACCCCGAGTTCCTCGAAGAGCAGGGCATCCTCACCGAGGAGGTCCGGCGGCGCAAGGAGGCCGAGCACGAGGAGTCAGGCAACGGCAACGGAAATGGCAACGGGAACGGTCACCAGGGCCAGGACCCGGGCGGCTCGGCCGTGCCGGCTGCCGAGGCCCTGACCGACGACGTACCGGTGGTCCCGGCCAAGGTCCAGGTTTCGAGCGGTGCTGCCGAACTGGGGCCGGCCTGTGACCAGTGCGGCGGGATGATGCAGCGGACGGGGTCCTGTTACACGTGCTCGTCTTGCGGCAACAACACCGGCTGCGGCTGAGCCACTGGATAGCTTCGTCTGAAGGACCCTGTGACCATTTGCCGTGCCTAGCACTGTCAATCCGTCACAGGTCCCTTCTTACTCGCTCCCAGTGACTCAGGGAGTGGTCCGCTAAGCCCCCTCCTCGACCTTCGGGCCGTGCGTCATTGCACTGTCCCGCCGGCCGAGGGGGCTTACTACTTGCCTCTGAACAGAGGATCTGCCTCTGAACGCGGAGTCCGGCTACCCCCGGGGGTGTCTGTTACCGCGGTCTTCGGTGTCCGGAGCGAGCGGGATACTGGCCGACGCAAGAAGGGAAGCACGGAGGCCCGAAGGAGAGGGGATTTGGATGAACCGTGAGGACCCGCGGATCTCGCAGTACCTGATGCTCGCCACTTATGTAATCGGGGGAGCCGGCATCGTCATCGGGTACACGACCGTCTACGACGACCCGCCGAGCCTGACCCTGGCCGCCCTGCTCGGGGCGGGGATCCCGGGGGTCCTCTCCTGGCTCAGGCACTCTGTCTTCCACCGATCGGACGCG
>CAITDZ010000007.1 GCA_903891285.1 uncultured Solirubrobacterales bacterium | reverse complement strand
ATTCGAGGTTCCGCCACTGGGCCGTGTCCTTGATGTTCGGAATGGCCCCCTGGGCGGGGTTCGGGGCTACGGCGACGAGGCCGAGCACGATCAACGGGGCGATGGTGGCGATTGCGCGAGTTTTCATAGTGACCAAGGTAACACCGGGATGGGCGTGGATGTTTCGGTCGGGATTCCTGAAATTGGCAGGTCGTCGGCGGTCCCGCCGGCCCTAGGAGGAAGCCGCTTCCTGCTCGGCCCGGATCACGTGCATCACGGCATTGATCAGGGCCAGGTGGGTGAACGCCTGGGGGAAGTTGCCGAGGTGCCGTCCCGACCTAGGGTCGAGTTCCTCGGCGTAGAGCTGGAGGGGACTTGCGAGGCTGAGGATCCGCTCGCAGAGCTCCCTGCCCCGCTCGAACTCCCCTACCTCGATCAGGGCGCTGACCAGCCAGAAGGAACAGATCGTGAAGGTGCCCTCCTCGCCGGAGAGGCCGTCGTCGGTCTCGTCGACCAGGTAGCGGCGGACCAGGCCATCGACGGTCAACTCGTCTGCAATCGCCAGCACCGTCCTGACGATCCTCGGATCGTCGGGGGGCAGGAACCGGAGTAGTGGCAGCAGCAGGCAGGAGGCATCGAGGGCGTCGGTCTCGTAGTGCTGGGTGAATACCCCCCGGTCGTCGACCGCATTGGCACAGACGTCGGCATGGATCGTGTCGGCCTCCTTCTGCCACTGCTCAGCCAGGTCGAACTCCTCCCGCAGCCGGGCAAGCCTCGCCCCACGGTCGAGCGCCACCCAGCACATCACCTTCGACGAGGTGAAGTGCTGCGGCTCGCCCCGGACCTCCCAGATCCCCCGGTCGGGATTCCGCCACTTCTCGGTCGCCGCGTCCACCTGGCGCTTGAGGATCGGCCAGATCTCCTCCGGCATCGAGTCCCTCGACTTGGTGTGGAGGTAGAAGGAGTCGAGCACCGCCCCCCAGACGTCGTGCTGGTCCTGGTTATAGGCGGCGTTCCCGACCCGGACCGGCGTCGCCCCGCCGTAGCCCTCCAGGTGGGGCAGGATCTCCTCGTCGAGCCGCTTCTCCCCGGTCACCCCGTACATCACCTGCAGGTCGTCAGTGTCACGGGTCACATCGGCGAGGAAGTAGAAGAAGTCGTTCGCCTCCCAGTCGAAGCCGAGCGTGTAGAGCCCCCACAGGGTGAATGTGGAGTCCCTGATCCAGGAGTAGCGGTAGTCCCAGTTCCGCTCGCCCCTGGGCGTCTCCGGAAGGGAGGTGGTCGCAGCGGCGACCAGGGCCCCGGTCGGTGAATAGGTGAGGCCCTTCAGGGTCAGGGCCGAGCGCTCGAGGTAGCTCCTCCAGGGGTGGTCGGGGAAGGTGCCGCGGGCCAGCCAGTTCTGCCAATGGTGGGCGGTCCAGACCATCCGTCGCCGGGCTTCGCCGTACTCGGTCGGGGGCTCGTGCTCGCTCCAGGAGAGGGCAACGAAGTGCTCGTCACCCTCTTTCATCATCGTCCGCGCGGTGGTCCGGGGACCCTCGCGGCCGAGGTTGAGGTCGGTGGTCAGGGTAAGGCGGAGATCGGAGTCGGGCGCCGTGGCTACGGCCTGGCGGTAGTCCTCCCCGGTGTACTCCCAGCTGGCCTGGGCCCGTCCGTAGTCGAAGACCGGCTTGCAGTCGAGGGTCAGCTGGACTTCGCCATGGACGCACCGGACGAGGCGGAGAAGCACGTGGTCGGCGTCGTAGTCGGTGGGTGCCCTTCGATGGGTGTGGGAGCGGTCGCGCTCGTGGTGCCACGGTCCGATCAACAGGACGTCCTTCACCAGCAGCCAGCCGTCAGGGGTTCCCCAGCTCGTCTCGAGGACCATCGTCCCGGGGATGTAGCGGCGGCTGGCCGGGACGTGGATGTCGGCCGGACCGATCCGGAAGTTGCCGGCACCTCGATCGAGGATCGACCCGAACACGCTGGGGGAGTCGAAACGGGGGATGCACATCCACTCCACGTTTCCGCTCGGTGCGACCAGCGCCGAAACCTCACCGTCGGAGAGGAATCCGTAGTCGGCGATCGGTGGGAAGGGCGAGACGCCGGGCACGGCTTCCTGGACCGGGATCTGGTTCTCCCAGGAGATCCCATCCGGGCCGATCGTGGGAATCTGTGGTTCGGACTTGCCAGCTTCCATCGCTTCTCTCCTAACCGGTCGGGTCCAGCCGTGGTGCGGCCGGTCGACCGGGTCGGAATCGTCTCACAACGGCTGGTAGGGGCCGGCGGGGGCCGATCCGCGGCCGATGTCGTCCAGCCCGCCCCTCAGGAGCGGGAGGCGCGCCAGGCGACCAGCTTGCGGCCCAGGGTGGGGGAAGCGCTCGAGGCGAGGTGTTCGGCCTCGAGGCCGGCCTCGTCCGGATCCAGCCCGAGAACCTCCCGGGTCAGGTCCCGGGCGGCGTTCCTCCGCGAGGAGAGGACCAGGGCCGCGCTCGTGCCCTCGGAGGTAAGTGCCAGGCCCTCCTCCTCGACCAGGCCCATGCCCCGGAGCTTCCTCACCATCTCGAGTACGGACGGCTGGGACACCTCCAGGACCCGGGCGAGTTCGGCCTGGGTCGGCTTCGTCTCGGCCTTCGAAAGGTCGCTGATCGCGATCAGGTAGCGGGCCACCCCCTCGCTCCACTCGACGCAGGGGTGGTCGACCTCGCCTTCCTCCAGGGGTTCGGTCTGCTTCGGAGCCATCGGCTCGATTCTACCGCCGACTCCACCTCCCATGGGGAGGTTGGGAGCTCAGGGGAGTTCCTGGGCGTTCCGTGCCGCTCGTTGGGCAGCGGTCCGCCGGTACCGGGTATCCGCCTCTTCGGGAAGCCGGTCGTGGGGCATCCCGGGCAGTACCGGGTCGACGAAGAAGACGGCGGTGTCGGCCAGGACGTCGTCGAAGGCCCGCCGGTCGGGCTTCACCAGCGCTCCCAGGAAGCCGAGACCGAAGGGAATCGCGGCCAGCCAGAATCCGACCAGTCGGCGGAAGGCGGTTCGAGCGCTCAGGCGCCAGTCGCCATCCTTCTCGATCCGGATGCTGAGGAAGCGCATCGCCGGGGTCTGGCCGGCGAGGTTCCAGAAGCTGAAGAGGTAGACCGAGGACCCGAGGAACCAGAGGATGCCGGTGATGGTCAGCGATTCGAAGCCGAGGCCCTTGAAGTCGAGGGCGAGGGCGCTGGTCACTGCCTGGAAGAGGGCGATCGTGAAGGCGAGGAGGAAGTTGATGATCAGTGCGTCGATCCCGATCGAGAGGGCCCGGGTGAAGAAGCCGGCCCTCGATGTCTCTTCGGCCCTCGGATCCCGCCTGAGGATCCTTGCGAGGTGTCGCTCCACCCAGTCGTCGAGCCTCGCCGTCACGGCCCTGATCTCGATCCCGAGGTCGGTGACCAGCCCGACGCCCTGGGATGCGATCGCATCCCGGATTTCCGGCGATTCGGCAATCCGCTTGATCAGGAGTTCGGTTTCGTCGCTCTGGAGGACCCGGGCCCAGACCCGGTCGACCATTTCGCTGTCGACCGTCTCGATGACCGCCTGCTCGACCCGCTCGCTGGCCAGGGCCTCCTCGACCGCCTGGGTCACGATCCGACCGTTGATGATCCGGGCCAGTGCCCTCTCGGTGGTCTCGCTCTCGACCGCCCGGACGATCGCATCCTCGATCAACTGGTCGATTCCGGTCACTCCAGCGATCCTCCGGGCCCCACGGCCGCCCTCGCTGACGATCCTCTCGGCGAAGGAATCACCGGGAGGGGTGCCGGAGCTGCCATTCCCACCCTTGCCGCGTTCGTTCGGCATTGCCGGAGCCTAGACGCCCTCGTCGGTATCGGGAGTGAGGGAGAGGGAGGGAGAAGCGCGAAACCCCGCCGCCGAGTCCCTCGCGGCGGCCTCCGTCCGGGGGTCGAGTTCCGCCTCGTTCAGGTCCGCCTCCGCCCCGAAAGCCGTGACCAGCGCCTGCTCGACCTCTTCGATCGCCGGCCCCTCACCCCCGGTATCGAGTGCTCCGGCGGTGCTCGGATCGAGTTCCAGGCCGAGCGCTCCGTAGACGGGGACCAGGACCTCACGAAGCGCTGCCGCCCCCGAGACCGTCATCACTACGCCGACGTGGGCGCCGCCCGAGACCATCCGCTGGCCCAGCCCGGCGACCTTGACTTCCCGATCGAGGATGATCGAGTGGTCGCCGGGGCAGTACTCACCGGGAAGCCGCCCTACCGATGCGTCGAGTCCAAGCCTGGTCAATGCCGAGAGGATCGTCCCGGCGACCAGGTCGAACCTCTGCCCGGTACGGCGGGCTGGCTCGCGGTCGGGGAGGGTCAGTCCCAGGACCAGGGTCTCCCCAACGTAGGCCGTTGCCCTGCCGCCCGAGATCCGTTCGATCCCCGGATACCCCATCTCCGCTCCCCTGGCGGCCGCTTCCCGGTAGCCCGGGCTGACCGTATCCCTCCGGCCGAAGGCCACCGCCGGCCCGGTCCGGGCGATCCGGAGGGTCGGACCGCGCTGCCCGCTTGCAACCTGCTCTAGCAGGAGCCGGGCCAGTGCAGGACCGGCGGCCGGATCTTCGGGGAACGAAGTCCTGATCAGGTCGAGCCGCATCCGACCCTTCCCCTCGCCCTGAGGGCGGCTAACCTGAACTCGTCTTCGAAGCCCGACATTCCGGGATCAACGATATTCGGCAACTGGACAGCCCTCGCCTTCCTCATGGTTCTCGCCCTGGCGATCGCCGCCGGAAACGTGTTGCTGCCCGAGGACGGCTCCGAGGCCACGGCGGTGACCGGCGAGGCCGGGTTGACCCCCGGCTCGCTCCTCCTCCCCGGCCGCACTGAGGAGGTCGAGGCGGCCGTTAGGAACCTCGAAGCAGACACCAGGGAGCACCGGAAGGAGCAGCGCAGGCTCCGGCTGATCGACCGATTCAGGCCGCTACCCGCAGGGGTGACGATCGAGCGCCTGGAGCAGATCGCCGAGTGCGAGTCCGGGGGCGACCCCAGGGTCGTCTCCTCGAGCGGCCTCTACCACGGCAAGTACCAGTTCCACCCGGATACCTGGCGATCGGTCGGGGGCAGGGGCCTGCCGTCCGAGGCGCCAGAGGTGGAGCAGGACTACCGGGCCGGGCTCCTGCTGGCGCGGTCCGGACCGGGCCAATGGCCGGTCTGCGGCGCCTGAGCGAGGCGTATCCCTGGCGGAAAACCCCGGAAGGTGGGAAGATCCCGGGCCGTGCTCCGTGGAGCAGTCCAGATAACCGCCTCGTCCGTCCGTTACTCGGTGGTCACCTCCGACCGGTCCGTGCCTGGGACCGTGACTGCCGGCTTCCGTGAGCTCGCGACTCTCTCCGGCGATCCGGAGGAGGCCGAATCGGCGGTTGCCGAAGGCGTCGAGGCGGCTCGCATGGCAGGGGCCGAGATCGTCCAACTCCTCGCTGCGCCCGAACTCAAAGGGACGCGACTCGCCAGCCGCCTGAGGATCGGTTCCAGGAAGCTCGGCACCGGTGACGTGGTGTTCACCGGGGGAGGGGCGGCGATCGCGGCTTCCTTCATCGCTTCCACGGCATCACTTCAAGGCGACGCCGGGCCCGTCGAGGAATCGATCACCTGCGGGGTTCTCGGCCTCGGTGACCACTCCGTCGGGCTGGCGGTCGGGCGGCCCGGGGAGAGGCCGTCCTGGATCGGCTCACGGCCGGTCGGCCTGGCTCGACTCGCCGAGCGGTCCAGGCTCTCCGACCCGCCCGAGCCGGCCCAGCTCGCAGCAGCACGTTCGGCAGTCGAGCGGGCACTGGGCAGCTTCTCGACCCCCGCGATCGACCGGCTTGTCTCGGTTTCCGATCTTTCACAGGCCACCCGGATCGCCTGTGGAGAGCAGGTCGACCGGGAGTCGCTCTTAGCGACGCTGGACGACCTGGTCGGGATGACTGCCGACCAGCTCGGTGCGACTTTCGGCCTCGGTCCCCGGCTGGCCCGCCTCTTCCCACTTGCCCTCGTTGCCCAGCTGGCAGCCGTTGGCACCCTCGGGGTCGACCTCGTCCCGCTCGATCCAGACCCGGCAGGTTTGGGTAGCGCCCTGGGGGAAGTCTCGGGCGTGGGGACCTGAACCCAGTGGCGGTCGATTCCGCCGGTGTCGTGCTCCAGGTCGGGCAGGAGCGCCACGACACCGGAAGCCACCCCGAGAACGCGACCCGGATCGAGGAGGTCGTGGCGGGGCTGGAGGCGGCGGGCGAGCTCTCTTCCCGACCGGTGACCGAGGCCCTGGCAGCTTCGGTCGAGGCGATAGAGGCCGTGCACGTACCGGGCCACGTCGAGGCGATCCGTGATCTGGCGGAGCGGGGTGGGGGCTGGATCGATGCCGACACCTGCGTCTCACCTGCGAGCTACGAGGTGGCGCTGGAAGCGGCCGGCGGGGCTGTCGAGGCCGTCGAGATGGTCACTTCGGGACGGGCGCCGGCCTCCTTCGCCCTGGTCCGGCCCCCGGGACACCACGCGACCCCCGATCGCGCGATGGGGTTCTGCCTGTTCAACAACGTGGCCGTCGCAGCCCGCCACGCACAGGCCTCCCTGGGAATCGAGCGGGTGGCGATCCTCGACTGGGACGTCCACCACGGCAACGGGACCCAGGACGTCTTCCGGGAGGACCCCTCGGTCCTCTTCGTTTCGCTCCACCAATGGCCGCTCTACCCCGGTACCGGCTGGCTCGACGAGCGAGGGAGCGGCGAGGGGAGGGGAACGACCCTCAACCTCCCGATGCCCCCGGGTGCGGGCGACCGCCACTGGGTCGAAGCCGTGGAGCGGGCAGCCTTGCCGGCGATCGAGTCGTTCGGCCCGGGCCTCATCCTCATTTCGGCCGGTCAGGACGGCCACTACCGGGACGGGCTCTCGGACCAGGGCCTGACGATCGATGGCTTCAGCAGGATGGCCGGCCTGGTCAGGTCCCTCGGCGATTCACTGGGGGCCGGGGTGGTCGCGGTCCACGAGGGTGGCTATAACCCCGCGACGCTGCCCTCACTCGACCGGGCGATCCTCAGGTCCCTGGGCGACCCGTCGGCCCCGCCCGATGAGTCCGAGGGGAGGCCGACCGTCCCGGAACCGGAGGAGGCCGATTGGGCCGAGCGGCTGGCGGCGATGGAAGCGGCTGCCAGGGCGGCCTGAACGGGCACGACCCCGGGCGACCTTGAGGACCGGTCAGGTGTTGAAGCGGTCCAAGTCGTGACGACGCTGTTCCTTGCGGGCGTCGAGACGACCCTGGATCAGCGACATCACGGTGACGAAGATCGCGAAGAAAGCGATCACGCCGAAGCAGAAGAAGGTTATGTACTTGTCGGTGATCCTCCCGGCGGTGCCGACTCCCCCGTCACCCTCGGCGAAGGCATCGGGCGGGACGAGAAGGGCGTAGGCCGCGAGGATCAGGCCGAGGGCCAACAGTCCAAGAAACAGCTTTCGCGATGCGCTGAGGCTCATCTCCCTGAACGGTAGCGCAGGCCGGTGATGCGGCGTATCCGAGCCGGGAGCGTACGGGCGTGAGAGCAAAGCCATGCCGGGCCGCGATCGATTTGAGGGCGCAGTTTGCGAAGCTCGTGTGAAAAGGCTGTGAAGGAATCCCAGCCTCCTTCGTCCCATCGTTCTATCCCTCTACACTCCCCCCGGATGAGTGAAGGAAGACCTCCGATGAGGGTCGCCATCATCGACACCGACTCTGGATTCGTCCGGGTCCTGACCAACCGGATGGACTCGGCCGATTGGCAGTACCGGGTGATGGCCTCTGCCGTACCGGGCGAGGAACTCGTCGCGATGAAAGTGAACGCGGTCCTGGTCGATCTCTCGGTCATGGGTCAGGAGGGCTGGGCTTACCTTGAGCGGATCTGCGGGATGCTCCCCGACCTCGGAGTAATCGTGACCATGAACGAGGGAACCGTCTCGCAGCGAGTTCGTGGCCTGCGGATCGGCGCCGATGACTGGATCAACAAGCCCTGTCACCCGGAAGAGGTAATTGCCCGGATCGAGGCCGTCGTCCGGCGTCGGAGGACCGGCAGCGGGAGTGGCCAGGAGGCACCGACCGTGGCCGGCGAGGTCGAGATCCGCCCCGATCAGTTCCAGGCCTTCGTCGGGGGCGAGAGCATCGGCCTCACCCGACGTGAGTTCGAGCTTCTCGCACTGCTTGCAGGCCGGGAGGGCAACGTGCTGGAGCGCGAGACGATTTATCAGGAGGTCTGGGGCTACGCGATGGCCCACGGCGACCGTTCGGTCGACGTCTTTGTCCGCAAGCTCAGGCACAAGCTCGAGAAGCGGTCTCCTGGATTCCGGTACATCCACACCCATTTCGGGGTCGGTTACAGGTTCGCTGCGGAAGGGATCGACGAAGTCGACCTGCAGCTTGCCGACAGCGAGGCGATCGAGACCGGGCAGGACGATTCCGTAGTCACTACGGCCTGACCCTCGTTTCAGAACTCCAGTTCCGTTTGACCCCCCGATCCTCCCGGCCTCGCTCGGCCGATCCGGCTTGGGGATAACGCCGGCTTTTCACGAGGTTCACAGCCTGTTTACATCAGGGTCACAGTTTGGTCACAGGCTCCCGAGTGCCAAGTGGAATCCTCGGGTAAAGAGGTCTCCGGTTTGGAGCTGGCCCCGCGCTTAAGCCCGGGAGTTCTTCCCACCGGAGCGAGAAACAAAGTCGGGGCAGCCTGCTGGCGGCCTCGAAGTCCCCTCCAATAGAAATCGAGAAGGAGATCCAAGTTGCATAACGTCAAGTACAAGTTTCCGGCAGGAGTTGCCGCGGCCGCCCTGCTGGCACTCGGAGTAGCTGCCTGCAGTGGAAGCAGCGACAGTGGTTCGTCCAGCAACCTTTCCGGCAACATCCGCATCGACGGCTCCAGTACGGTCGCCCCGCTGACCGAGGCAATCGCCGAGGGCTTCCAGTCCGAGAACCCGGACGTCAAGGTGACGGTCGGAACCTCCGGGACCGGCGGCGGATTCGAGAAGTTCTGCGCGGGAGAGACCGACGCCAACGACGCCTCCTCGGCAATCGATGGCGAGCAGAAGAAGCTCTGCAAGGAGGGCGGCGTCGAGTGGGAGGAGATCCAGATCGCAAACGATGCGCTCTCGATCGTGGTCAACCCCGACAACCCTGTCAAGTGCCTGACGGTCGACCAGCTCTCCTCGATCTGGGAGGACGGCTCGGGCCTGAGCAACTGGAACGAGATCAAGGGCCTCAGCCCGTCGTATGACGCCGAGCTGACCCTTTTCGGTCCGGGAACCGACTCGGGCACCTTCGAGTACTTCACCGAGGCGGTGAACGGCGAGGAGGGCAACCAGCGCAAGAACTACAACAACGTTGGTGAGGATGACAACCAGACGGTTACCGGCGTCTCCGGTGCCCCCGGGGGAATGGGCTACTTCGGCTACTCCTTCCTGGTCGAGAACGAGGGCACGGTGCGTGGCCTCGAGATCGACAACGGTGATGGATGCGTGGCCCCTTCGGAGAAGACGGTCCAGGACGGCAGCTACACGCCCCTGGCCCGGCCCCTGTTCATCTACCCGTCGGCAAAGGCGCTGAACGACAAGGCATTCGACCAGTTCATGAGGTACTACCTCGACAACGTGAACGACGTCGCCTCGTCGATCGGCTTCATCGGGCTGACCGATGCCCAGCTGAGCGAGAACAAGAAGAAGCTCGACAGCCTGATCTCGGGCTGACACAAGGCTCCCGCGGGCTGAGGACGACGGACGGTGGCCACGGGAGACATCAGGGCATTCGGGACGGGGGGACCGGCCGGAAGGAGGCCGGTCCCCTCGCTCGAGGCCCCTTCACCCCGCTATGGGGAGAAGGCGATCAGGGGTCTGCTCGCCCTCTGTGCCCTCCTCTCCGTGCTCACCACCACGGCGATCGTGGTGTCGCTCCTCCTTCCGACCCTCGATTTCCTGGCCGAGGTACCGATTGGGGAGTTCCTCTTCGGCACCACCTGGGCCCCGACATTCACCCCAGCCGACTTCGGTGTCCTGCCGATCCTCGTCGGGACCCTGAGCACCAGCCTTTGGGGAATGCTGGTGGCGGTCCCGATCGGCCTCGCCTCGGCGATCTTCCTTTCGGAGTACGCATCACCGAGGACGAGGAAGGTGATCAAGCCCGTCCTCGAGGTCCTTGCCGGGATTCCCACGGTGGCGATCGGGATCTTCGGGCTGATTTTCCTCAGCCCCCTTATCGAGCCGATCCTTCCGTTCATGGTCAAGGTGCCACCGTTCAGTGCCGGGATCGCCGGGATAGCGATCGGGCTGATGATCGTCCCGATAATCGCCTCGATCTCCGATGACTCCATGCGGTCCGTTCCCCAGGGGCTCAGGGAGGCTGCCTACGGCCTCGGGGCCACCCGGATGAAGGTCGCGACCCGAGTGGTATTTCCGGCCGCGATCTCGGGAATCATCGCCTCGCTCGTCCTCGCTGGTTCCCGCGCTGTGGGGGAGACGATGATCGTCCTTCTAGTGGCCGGAGCCTCACCGAACCTGACCTTCGACCCCGGTTCATCCGTACAGACCATGACCGCCTTCATCGGGACGACGGCCACCGGGGACATTTCGACCGGGACGATCACCTACGACACGATCTTCGCAGTGGGCGCGCTCCTGTTCGCGATCACGCTCGTCCTCAACCTGTTCGCGATCAGGATGGTTCGGAAGTACAGGGAGGTCTACGAGTAGATGGCATCGCTCTCCGGACAGCCGGGGTCCGGCCGGGTTCGCTTTGCCACCGACGGCGCCCGCGCGGTTACCGCGGAGATGCTCTCCGAACAGCCCCGCCGGGACCTGGTCAAGGGCACCATCTTCTTCGCTCTCCTCCTCCTGGCATTGACCGTCGCCCTCGTAGGGCTGGCCGCGATCATCATCCAGGCGGCCGTCAACGGGGCTCCGGCCATCAGCCCGACGCTGTTCACCAATGGACCCTCGACGATCAATCCCTCGGAGGCGGGCTTTCGGCCGGCCCTGATCGGAACGATCTACCTGATCCTCGGGGTGATCGTGCTGGTCGTGCCGCTCGGGGTCGGCGCGGCGGTCTACCTTGAGGAATACGGCGACCGGGAGAAGTGGTGGAACCGGACGATCGAACTGAACGTCCAGAACCTCGCCGGGGTCCCCTCAATCATCTACGGGATCCTCGGACTCGCCTTCATCGTCCGGGGCCCGCTCGACCTCGGCTTCATCCTGGCGGCGGGTTCGCTTACCCTCGCCCTCCTCGTCCTCCCGACCGTGATCCTTGCCGCAAGGGAGGCGATCCGGGCCGTCCCCCCATCGATCAGGGAAGGTTCGCTCGCCCTCGGTGCGACCCAGTGGCAAACGATCCGGAGACAGGTCCTCCCGGCGGCGATCCCGGGGGTCGTGACCGGGGTGATCCTGGCGATTTCCCGGGCGATCGGGGAGACCGCACCGCTGCTCCTGGTCGGGGCCGCGACCTTCGTCACCTTCAACCCGACTTTCCTGGGCGACAACGGGTATTCGGCCCTGCCGGTGCTGATCTTCAACTACGCATCGAGGCCGCAGGACGAGTTCAGGGTGCTTGCTTCGGCCGGTGTGGTGGTGATGCTGGTCGTCCTCCTGGCGATGAATTCATTCGCGATCTGGCTGAGAAATCGGTACGAACAGCAGTGGTAGGAGGGATAAAGTGAGTAATTCGATACCGGGCAACCCGGTCGGGGAAGGTCAATTGGAACGAAAAGACGAGCAGGGCGAGGAGCGGGGCCTTAGCCAGGGGATCGTGGTGCCCGAGCATGGCGCCGGCCCGGGGGTGGATCCATGGGCGGGCGAGATGGTTTTCGAGCTCCGGGACGTGACCGTCTCCTATGGGGGCCAGCCGGCGGTCAAGGACGTCTCGATGGACATCCCCCGGAACGAGATCACGGCCCTGATCGGCCCCTCCGGCTGTGGCAAGAGCACGCTGCTCCGCTGCCTCAACCGGATGAACGACCTGATCCCCAGTGCGGAGGTCGAGGGCGAGATCGATTACCACGGGCAGGACCTCTACGGCCCGAAGGTAGACCCGGTCCAGGTTCGGAAGATGATCGGCATGGTCTTCCAGAAACCGAACCCGTTCCCCAAGTCGATCTTCGACAACATCGCCTTCGGTCCAAGGGTTCTGGGCCTGGGGGACGTGGACGACCGGGTCCAGGCTGCGCTCAAGGGAGCTGCCCTCTGGGACGAGGTGAAGGACCGCCTCGACGACAACGCTTACGGGATGTCCGGTGGCCAGCAGCAAAGGCTTTGCATCGCGAGGACGATGGCGGTCGATCCGGAGGTGATCCTGATGGACGAGCCGTGCTCCGCCCTCGACCCGATCTCGACGGGCAAGATCGAGGACCTGATGCTCGAGCTGAAGGAGAACTTCTCGATCGTGATCGTCACCCACAATATGCAGCAGGCGGCACGGGTCTCGGACAAAACCGCCTTCCTGATCGTTCGGCTCGACGCAGCCGAGACCGCGCGGTGGGGGGAGCTGGTCGAATACGACGTGACCGAGAGGATCTTCACCAACCCCGCAGACAGCCGGACCGAGGATTACGTCACCGGCAAGGTGGGCTGAGATGGCGACGGCCGGTTCGAAGATCAGGGTCCACTACCAGGAGGAGCTGTTCGAGCTCGAGGACCAGGCGATGGCCGGTTTCGACTTCGTCCTCTCGGCCCTCGACCGGACGATGGAGGCGGTCGAGAACCAGGACATCGAGCTGGCCCAGATCGTCATGGCCGACGACGACAAGATCGATGGTCGGTACCTCGAGGTCCATCAGGGCCTGGTCACCCTGCTCGCTACCCAGTCGCCCGTGGCGACCGACCTGCGGCTGATCGCCGCCCTTCTCCATGTGATCAAGAACATCGAGCGGATGGGCGACCAGTGCGTCAACATCTGCAAGCTCATTCCCGTGGTCGGTCATGAACCGCCGGTCGATCCAACCATGGTCGAGACCATCCTCGAGATGGGGACCAAGGTGAGAACCCAGCTCGTACAGGCTAGGAAAGCCTTCACCGATCGGGATCCCTCCCTGGCTCGGAACCTGGTTGCGCTCGACGACGAGGTGGACGCCCTGAACCGGAGCTGCTTCGTACGGGCGATCGAGATCGGCGACGAACCCGATCGGAGGGAGTGGGCGATGACGATGCTCCTCGCCGCCCGGGCGCTCGAGCGAATCGGCGACAACACGGTGGACGTTGGCGAGCAGGTCGCCTTCGTGGTGACTGGGCTCTTCGAGGAGTTCGAGGACGCCTCGGCCCCGACCGGCGGTCCAACCCCCGGCTGACCGGTCAGTTCCGGCCCCATCCGCCCCGTTTGGGATGATCGCCGAGCGGTCCAAAGATGATCTGCGCTGCGATCGACATAGGCTCGAACACGACTCGCATCCTGGTTGCGGAGCCAGTCGACGGCCAGCTGGTCAAGCTGATGGAGCAGCGTTCCTATACCCGGATTGCGGTCTCCCGGGGGCGAAGGGGAAAGATCCCCAAGGAGAAGATCGAGGAAGTCGCCGAGGTGGTCGAGACCCAGGTGAAGCTGGCCCGCGAGGTCGGCGCAGAACAGTTCAGGGCCGTTGCTACCGCAGCAATAAGGGAAGCGCCCAACTCGAAGAAGATCGCCGCCCGGATTTCCGAGCGGGCCGGGGTCGAGGTCGAAGTGATCTCCGAGATGGAAGAGGGCCGGCTCGCCTTCCTCGGGGCGACCAAGTCCCTGGGCCACCCGAGCGAGGGAACGGTGGCGGTGGTCGACGTCGGTGGTGGCTCGACCGAGATCAGTTTCGGGACCGCCGAGGAGGGGGTGGAGGAGGTCAAGTCGTGGCCGATCGGCTCCGGGATGCTGGCCGACGAGATGATCGAGTCCGACCCCCCGGCCCCCTCGGAGATTCGTCGGATCCGCGATCGGGTCGAGGACGAGCTGGAGGGAAAGCTGCCGGGGCCGGTCGACCAGGCGGTCGCGGTCGGTGGCTCGGCGACCTCACTGCGCCGAATGGTCGGGGCGGTCCTCGAGTACGAGACGCTCGAGCGGGGGATCAGGGTCCTGACCGGGGAGACCGTCGCAGAAGTGTCCCGCCTGTACGAACTCGATCCGGTTCGGGTTCGGATCCT
>CAITDZ010000006.1 GCA_903891285.1 uncultured Solirubrobacterales bacterium | reverse complement strand
GGCAGCCGATCCGCCCCACCGCCTGGCCGGCAGCCATGGCTGGGGCGGCGAGGTCGAACATCTCGAGGTTGAGGAAATCCCGCCACTTCGCCCAGAGGAGCACGGAGATCGTGCCGCCGATCGCACCCCCGTACCAGGTGAGCCCGGATCCGGAGAAAAGGCTGCCGAACGGATCGCCCGAGACGTCATCCCAGTTCTCGAAGGCCCAGAAGAGCCGGGCCCCGATCAGGCCACCTATCAGGGCGGCAAAGATGACCTCGTAGGCCCAGTCGCCGGGCTTGCCCAACTCCCTGAACCGTCGGTGGGCGATCAGCCCGGCGACGACGAATGAGAGGGCGAACATCAGCCCGAAGGTCTGGAGGGTGATCGGACCGATCGAGATCTCGGGAATCACCCGAATGACCTTACCCGGGGCGATTGCCGGGCGCCGGCCGGAATAGCCCCGGCGGGAGTCGAACCCGCCCTTCCAGGTTGAAAACCTGGCGTGCTAACCGATACACAACGGGGCCGCCGGTGCTGATTCTGGCAGGACGGCGCGGGCGGGTAAAGCGTGGCCCCCGGCCGTTCCTAGCCGACCAGGTGCTCCAGCAGCGCCTTCTGGGTATGGAGCCGATTCTCGGCCTGGTCCCAGACCACCGATCGCGGTCCGTAGAGGACCTCGGCAGTGATCTCCTCGCCCGGATGGGCCGGCAGGCAGTGCATGGCGACCGCGTCCGGTCCGGCCGCATCCATCAGCGCATCGTCGATCCGCCAGGGCTCGAAGTCCGATAGGCGCGCGTCAGCAGTCCGCTCATCCCCCATGCTGACCCAGACGTCCCCATAGACGGCATCGGCTCCCTCGACCGCCTCGCGGGGGTCGTCCACGAGGGTCGCTGGGCTCTCCCCTTCGAGCCCGTAGCCCTCGGGTGAGGAGACCACCACCTCGACCCCGACCTGGTCGCCAGCGATCGCCAGCGAGCGAGCTACGTTGTTTCCGTCGCCGACGAAGGCAATCTTTCGTCCCTCGAGCGAGCCGAATCGCTCCTCCAGGGTCATCAGGTCGGCAAGGGCCTGGCAAGGGTGTAGCTCCGGGGTCAGCGCGTTGACGACCGGTACCTCCGAGGCCGCCGCCAGCTCGACCACATCCGGGTGCGAACCCGACCTGATCACCACCGCGGCCACGTACCGGGACATCACCCGTGCGGTGTCAGCGATCGATTCGCCCCGGGAGAGCTGGAGGGCTTCACCGGTGAGCACGATCGGGTGGCCGCCCAGCTCGTGGACGCCGGCCTCGAAGGAGACCCGGGTCCGGGTCGAGGGCTTCTCGAAGATCAGCGCGATCGAGCACCCGGCCAATGCACCGGCCCCGGTCTCCGGCCTCCCTTCCTTCATCTCCCGGGCCCTGGCGATCAGGGCCCGGACCTCGTCGGGAGAGAGCTCCCGCCCGGTGACGAAGTCGGTGTGGGCGGAGTCCCTGGTCGTTCCTGTCGGCGCTTCGGTCAAGAGCAGGACACTAGCCCAGCACCGCGCCTGAGATAGTGGGTCGGGATGACTGAAAGCGAACAGGCCGGAACCCGGACCCGGCCGCGGCGGGGCGAGGAGTTCGAGCTCGAGGTGGAGACCCTGGTCTACGGAGGCCGGGGACTCGGCAGGCGAAACGGGTTCGTCGTCTTCGTCGACGGCGGGCTACCTGGCGACCGGGTCCTGGCAAGGGTCTCGAAGTCGAAGAAGGGCTACGCCGAGGCCAGCACGGTCGATCTGATCGAGCGCTCTTCGGGTCGGCTGCCGGACGAGGACATCCACGACGGCGAGCCCTGCCCAGGAGCCCCCTGGCAGGCCCTTCCGTACGACCGGCAACTGGCCTTCAAAGCCGAGCAGGTCGCCGACGCGCTCTCGAGAATCGGACGGCTGGAGGACTTCGAGCTCGAACCGATAACCGCCGCTGACGCACCCTGGCGATACAGGAACAAGGTCGAGTACTCGTTCGGCGAGCAGGCCGGGGAGACCGTGCTCGGTTTCCGGCCGAGGGGTCGCTGGGATGAAGTTCTCGAGATCGAGGACTGCCTGCTCTCCCCGGAGGCGACCAACCGCGCACGGAACGAATTGCTCGGCTGGGCCCGAGGCGAGGGGATCCCGCCCTTCGACCCGAGGACCGGCGAAGGAGTCTTGAGGAACCTGGTCGTCAGGGAGTCGTTCGGGACCGGCCAGGTCCAGACCCGTCTGGTCACCTCCCCCGCCCGGATATCCAAACCTCCGGTCGACCTCCACACCGTGGTCGAGGGGCCCGGCGGCGGGACGATCGGGCCGACCGGGGTGATCGGCGACGAGTTCCTGATCGAGCGGGTCTCGGGACTCGAGATCCGCCTCTCCCACGAGTCCTTCTTCCAGACCAACACGGCGATGGCCGAAGTCCTCTACGGCACGGTTCGGGAGTTCCTCGGCGATACCGGTGGCGTGAGGTTGTTCGACCTCTTCTGCGGAGCCGGGACGATAGGGCTGGTGCTGGCCGACCTCTTCGACGAGGTGGTAGGGCTCGAGATCGTCCCCGATGCGGTCGCAAACGCCGAATGGAACGCCCGGGCGAACGGCATCCGGAATGCCCGGTTCGTCGAGGCAGACACCCGGACCGGGCTCCGGCCTCTGATCGCCGAGGTCGGGAAGCCCGACGTGGTGGTGGTCGACCCGCCCCGGGCCGGACTCTCGGCCAAGGTGACCCGTCGGCTGATCGAGTGCGAGGCCGAGCGGATCGTCTACGTCTCCTGTAACCCGACCACGCTCGCACCGAACGCGGCCCAGCTGGTCGAGGCCGGATATAGGCTTGTTCGGGTCAGGCCCGTCGACATGTTCCCCCAGACACCCCACATCGAATGCGTCGCCCTCTTCGTACGGGACGGAGCGGCCGGGACCGGTGACGGGGCTTGACACGGGAACCGCAGAAGCGGGGCTTCGGGGTTGCGGCCGGACTCCCGGCCGAGGTCTGCGGCCCGCTGGCCGAGACCTGCGAGGCCGCCGGCTACGACTCCCTCTGGTCGAACGACCACCCGGGGGCGAAGGGTCTGGAGACCCTCGCCGAATTCGCAAAGGCGACCGACCGACTCGACCTCGGCGTCGGGGTGATCGCACTCGATCGCCAGTCGCCCGAGGAAGTCATGGCCGACATAGAGCGGCTGGGCCTCGACCCGGCCAGGCTCTGGATCGGCCTGGGGGCCGGCTTCAGCCCGAAGCCCCTCACCACGATGCGCGAGGCACTCCCGGGAATCCGGGAGGCCCTTCCCGGGATCAGGGTCGTGATGGCCGCGATGGGTCCAAAGATGTGTGCCCTGGCCGGCGCTACCTATGACGGGGCCTTCTTCAACTGGATGACCGCCGACTTCGCCGATCGGGCCAGGGAAAACGTCGAGGCCGGGGCAAGCGAGGCGGGCCACGAGACCCCGCCCGTCTTCGGCTACGTGCGAACGGCGATCGGCGACGACGCCGGAGAGCGACTGGCCAAGGAGGAATCCTTCTACCGGGACCTCCACGAGGGCTACCGGAGCCACTTCGACCGGCTGGGGGAACCCGAGGGGACGGTAGGCGTAGCTGCCCCTGATGCGGAGGACGCCCAGCGGCAGCTCGACCGGTTCGATGCGCTCGACGTGCTGGTGGTCAGGGGGCTGGCCTCGGCGAAGGTCGAACCGATGACCCAGCTCGCCCGGGAGGCGGCACCCCGCTGAACCACAAGGGCCTGCCGGCCCGTTGTTCAGTAGGGCGGCAGGTCGTCGTACCAGGTGCCGAGCGGTCGGAAGGCCCGCCAGAACTCGCGCTTGGCACCTTCCTCGTCGAGCGAATCGTCGATGTCGGGGGCAAACAGCGCGTCACAGGCAGGAGTGAAGGCCTGGATCTCCCCCGGCAGCGGCTCGATCGTCCGGGAGAGCGGGTAGTCGAGGTCATTGACCGCCTCGAGGGCCCGATCGCCCATCACCACGAGAATCCGGGGCTGGACGATGTCGAGCTCGCTGGTCACCCGGCCGAGGCAGTCGGGATCCGGTCCGGTGTCGGTCGGGTCGGGGCACTTCTGGAAGACCGTGCCGTAGACCACCATCGGATCGATGTTCAGTCGGTCGAGGCTGCTGGAGAGGGCCGAGCCGACCCTTCCGAAGAAGGCAACGCCCTCTTCGATCTCGGCCGAGGTCGGCGCGTACTTGACCAGGAAGATGTCTGCCTGCGGGTGACCGGACCCGAGCACCGGCATCACCCCGGACTCGGCGCAGCCCCGGCAGGTCTGGAGGTCGCGGCCGAGCGTGTTCAGTTCACGGATCGCCCGCTCGAGGTACTTCTCCCGGATGTCGTTCCCGGTCTCGGGCATGTCCTGTCTTGTTTCTCCTGCGGCCGCCCTTATTCCTCCCCCGGGGTGGGCATGAATCACCTCTTGCCGGACCTGGCGGCCTTGCGACGGGTCCTCCCGACCCCGCCCTTGGCGGGTTTGGGGTCGGCGACCGACCGACGCGCCGGACCGGATCGGCCGGTCGTCTGGAGGAACTTGAGTGCCTGGACGTAGACGAGGTTCTTGTGTCGACGGGTTATCTCCGCCTGGCGCATAGCTTCGAGGAACTCTTCCGGCCCCTCGAACTGCGGCACCCGGACCCTGACCGAGCCGAGCCCCTGGGCCACGTGGCTGTCGGACCCGGCTGCCGGGATGATCCCGTACTTGGCCGCGAACCGCTCGGCCTCCTCGTTGAAGGAACCGATCGCGACCCTCGGGTTGAACACCTCGATGATGTCGATCTCGTCGACGATCGCCAACAGGTGCTCGTAGTCGGGAACCGAATGGAGCCGGTCGAACGGATGGGGGACGTAGACGACCCCACCCTGGCGCCTGATCTCGGCGACAGTCTCGGCCATCGTCAGGCCCTTCGGGATCCGCTCCTCGAGGAAGAGTCCGATCACCTCGCCCTGGCCATCGGTCTTGACCTCCTCCCCGACGATCACCTGGAACCCCTCGATCCCCTCGGCTACCCTGGCCGCCTCGAGCGCTCCCGAAACCTCATTGTGGTCGGTGATCGCGATCGCCCCGAAACCGCGGTCCCTGGCGGTCTCGATCAAGACCTCGACCGGGGTCGCACAGTCGGACGAGTGGTCGGTGTGCATATGGAGGTCGATGTCGATCAGGGGACGGCCCTCGAGTCGTCGGGCCACGGCCGCGTTTCCCGCGGGCGAATGACGACGAGCGACCAGGTCGCGGTAGATCCCTTCGAACCTCCCCGTCACCTCGTCCCACGACTCGAGTCCCTTGTCCGCCTGCTCGGCGATCGACCGCCCGAGCGCCGGGTCACCGGCGACGCGGGTGATCTGGCCGGCCAGGGTCTCGGCATCCCCCGGCGAGAAGAGCAGGGCCTTCCTGCCGTCGTCGGCAAGGTCCAGGTAGGACGGCACCGCCGAGACGACCGCGACCGTACCGGAGGCCTGGGCCTGGAGGACGGCGGCCGGCGCGGGCCTCGGTCCCCCGGAGCACGCACAGAAGACGTCGCTCGCGGCCAGCACCCCGTCGAGCCCGACCTGCTCGGGACCGATCAGCTTGACCCTTTCGCGGAGCGAACGGGCCAGGCGGAAGTCGAGCGAACCGGGATCGTCCGAGAAGATCGTCGCACTCCAGTCGAGGTCCTCAGGCAGGCGGCGGAGTGCCCGAAGAAAGGTCCGGAGGGCACCCTTTTCCTCGAAGTCGGTGAAGGCGATCCTCAAGACCCCGTCGTCCTCATGGTCGGGGGCGGTCGGATCGACCCCGGGCCGGATCAACTGGCGCTCGCCGGGAAAGAACCGGTCGAGCTGCGCCGCGGCCGCCCCGGAGGACGCCGTCCGGGCATCGAGCCGGCCGAAGAAGACCTCGAGGAAAGGTCGGGCGACCAGGGTCGCGAAGGGCCGTTCGGCCGCCTCGTGGAAGGTGCCGACGTTGAGCGAGAAGGAGTGACGGAGCGCCGAAGAGGAGAAACCGGGCAGGAAGGGGTCGTGGACATGGACGATGTCGAAGCGGGCAAGGTCGAGGAGCTTCTCCAGACGGTTTGCCGCCTCGACCGCAACCGGCGCCTGCCTGCGGCCCGATCCCCGGGGGATCTCGAGCCCCCCGAGGCTGACCACCTTCGGGTCATCACCCGGTCGAGCCGGACTCTCCCCGGAGGCTCCCGCCTGCTCGATCAGCTGCCGCGCCTCCGCCGCTGCACCGCGACCTCCTCCCGGTGCGACGACGAGCACCGAATGACCCTGGCCGACAAGACCGTCCGAGAGCCGGTCGATGAAGTAGTTGACCTCCGAGTGCTCCCCCCAGGGCAGCGGAGTCACCTGGAGGATCGAGAGCGGTTCACCCATCCTGCCCGTTGCCTCCCGCCCCTCTACTCCCGGGTCCCCGACCCGGATCGGGTCCTCAGCCCTTGGTGCCGGACTCTTCGGCGACTTCGGCCACCGCCCGGTCGGCGGCGGTCGAGGAACCCTTCGCGTAGGTCTCGATGAACTCCTCGGTCATCTCCCGGGCCTCGGCATCCGGCCGCTGGGTATGGGGGGACTTCATCAGGTAGCTGGACGGCCCGTCCAGCTGCCCCGCAACCCCGTTGTTCAGCGCCAGCTTGATGATCCGGACCGCATCGATCACGACGCCGGCCGAGTTCGGTGAGTCCCAGACCTCGAGCTTCAACTCGACGGTGAGTGGAACGTCGCCGAAGGCCTTGCCGTTCAGGCGGATATGGGCCCACTTGCGATCGGTCAGCCAGGCGACGTAGTCCGAAGGACCGACGTGGACGTCCTCCTCCGGCAGCTCATGACCCATGATCGAGGTCACGGCGTTGGTCTTCGACTCCTTCTTCGAGTCGAGTCGCTCCCTCTCGAGCATGTTGTAGAAGTCCATGTTCCCGCCGACGTTCAGCTGGGACGTCTGCTCGAGCCGGACGCCGCGCTCGTGGAAGAGTCGGGCGAGCTGGCGATGGACGATCGTCGCCCCGACCTGCGACTTGATGTCGTCGCCGATGATCGGCAGCCCCGCCTCCTCGAACCGGCCGTCCCAGTAGTCCTCGCGGGCGATGAACACCGGCAGGCAGTTGACGAAGCCGACGCCGGCGGCGATCGCCTGTTCCACGTACCACTTGACCGCCTCTTCGGAGCCGACCGGCAGGTAGCAGACGAGGACGTCGGCCTTCGACTCCTTGAGGATGCCGACGATGTCCGCTGTCGGACCGGGTGCCTTGGTGATCTTCTCCTTGAGGTACTTGCCGAGGCCGTCGTGGGTCATGCCCCGCTCGACCTTGACCCCCAGGTTGGGAACCTCTGCGAACTTGATCGTGTCGTTCTGGCCGGACCAGATCGCCTCGGAGAGGTCCTTGCCGACCTTCTCGGCGTCGATGTCGAAGGCGGCGACGAACTCGATGTCCCGCACGTGGTAGCCGCCCAGGTCGACGTGCATCAGGCCAGGGACTTCTTCGGACGGATCGGCGTCGCGGTAGTACTCGACACCCTGGATGAAGGAGTTGGCGCAGTTGCCGACGCCCACGATCGCGACCCGGACCTTCTCGTCGGCCTTGGCGGCGCCGTTGGCACTGCCGTTGGTTGCGCTCTTCTCACTGCTCATCGAAGCCTGTTCCTCCTGTTCGGATGCGGGAGAACCGCCTGCGGAACCGTACACCGGCAGCCGCCCGGGCGCTACACCCTAGTCGGAGCCTGCCCTTTCGGCGTCTTCTGCCCGGAGGGCGCGACGAACGTGCCAGACCCGCTGGAAGACGGTGATCGTCGTAAGGACCGCCATTACGTAGACGGCCGGGGCCAAGAGCGAAAAGTCGCCCAGCCAGAGGCCCTGGGCGAACATCAGTCCGATCGCGAGGATCACCACCCTGACCGGCCGGGTCGCGATCCCGACCTTGCACTCGACCCCGAGGGCCTCGGCCCTGGCCCGGGTGTAGGAGACCATCACCGACCCGAGCACCGTGTATACGCAGGCCGCGGCTGCAATCGAGTCGCCCGAGTCGGCGAAGTACCAGGCGATCGCCGTCAGTACGAGCCCTTCCTCGATCCGGTCGAGGGTCGAGTCGAGGAAGGCACCGAACAGGGTCCCCTTGCCCGACATCCGGGAGTAGCGGCCATCGAGGGTGTCCATGACCGAGCCGAGGATGAAGGCGAGGCCGGCCCAGACGAAGGCGCCCTCGACAACCAGGACGGCCGAGACCAGGTTCCCGACCAGGCCGACCATCGAGATCGCGTTCGGGGTCAGCCGGGATTCGATCAGCCGATCCCTGGCCTGGGCCCGGAACTCCCGGGCCGCCGAACCGCGGTCAGGGTCGGACATCGGTCGCTCCTCGCTCGCCCACCATGCCAGGGATCGCCGTCAGGCCCCGGCCCGCGAGGTCCTCGCGAACCCGTTCCTTCGGGCTGCCAGGACCGTCTTCAGGCTCCAGCTCTCGGGGTCGATCCGGGCGATCACCTGGGATGCGATCAGGAAGGCCGCCAAGGCAACCGTCCAGCCGAGCAGGATGTCTATCCAGTAGTGGTTGCCGGTGACCACCGTGACCCAGGCGACGAGCAGCGGCCACGAAGCCCAGAAGGTCCGGGCAAAGATGTTTCGGGTCACCATGAATCCGGTACCCCCGATCATCAGCGCGACTGCGCAGTGCATCGATGGGACCGCCGCGAAGGGGTTGATGAACAGCTTGGCGACGGCCGAGTCGTGGTTGACCGAGGAGAAGGAGTTGATCGTGTCGACGAATCCGTATTCGGGGAACATCCTGGGCGGGGCGGTCGGAAAGCCGATGTAGCCGATCAGGGCGAGACCCATCGATGCGAACAACATGTTCCGGACGAAGTAGTAGGCATCGTTTCGGAACAGGTAGAGCCAGATCAGGAACGCAGTTGCAACCGTGAACTGGCTGTTCAGGTAGATCTGGTTGGCGAACTCGATCACCCACTGCTCGGACAGAAAGAAGGACTGGACCGATGGTTCGACCAGAAGCCCCAGTCCCTGTTGGGCGTCGATCACCCGTTCCCCATTGGCGAAGGCGAGCGAGGGTCTCGACTCGGCCAGCCCCCGGGCGAACTCGTAGCCCAGGTCGGCACAGACGTAGAGGGCGAACTGTCGGAACAGGTCTCCCCAGCCTCGGGGGAGCCATTCCCCCACACGTTCGATGGTGGCAGACACGAAGCCAATATTGTAATCGCGAACTTGCCGAGCCCAGCCTCGAAGCCCACTTGACCGAGCCTGCCCGCCCGGTCGCCTGCCTCGGCGAGGCAATCCTCGACCTGGTCTGCGAGAGACGCCTCGGTCGGGACGAAGCCCCCGGCCCGTTCGAAGCCCATCACGGAGGTGCGCCAGCCAACGTCGCTGCCCTCCTCGCCCGTTCCGGGATTCCGACCTCTCTGATCGGTGGGCTCGGCGAGGATCGCTGGGGCCTCTGGTTGAGGGCCGGCCTCGAGTCCGAAGGCGTCGATACCGCCTGGCTGGCGACGGTCGAGAGGGTTCGCACCCCGGTCGCCGTGATCACCTTCGACCTCGAGGGGGAACCCTCCTTCGACGTCCACGGCGAGGACGTTGGGCCGGCGTTCGAGGCCTGCTCCCCCGATCTCGAACGGGCACTCGATGCGTCCGGTTCGCTGGTCATCGGGGGAAACACGATGGTCGGGGAGACCGAACGAGAGGTGACTAGGAGGGCGGTCGATCTGGCCAGGCAGAGGGGTCTTCCGGTGTTGCTCGACCCGAACCACCGCCCCGGCCGCTGGGATTGTCAGGAGGATGCGGTTCGTTACTCCCGGGAGTTGATCGAACGCTCCGACGTGGTCAAGGCGAACCGGGCAGAGGCCGAGCTGTTGACCGGCCTCGACGATCCGACCGATGCGGCGGATGCCCTGGTCGAACTAGGGGCAACGCTCGTCGTGATCACCGACGGCCCCGGGGAGATAGTCGCCAGGGGTGCAGTCGAGGCCTCATTCACCCCCCGTCCGGTCGAGGTGGTCAGCCCGCTCGGGGCCGGCGACGCCTTCATGGCCGGCCTCGTTGCCGGACTGGCAAGAGGCGAGTGGGACCTCTCCCGGGCCGACGAACTCCTCCCCGCGGCCTCGGAAGAGGCTCGCCTCGCCTGCCTTTCCTGGGGGCCCCGGCCGTGAGCGACTGGAAGCGACCAACCCGAGCCCGGGTGAGGCGGATCCGCGATCGCCTCCGCGAGATGTACGGCCGTCCCCTTAACGTCCCCCATCGGGAGCCGGTCGACGAGCTGGTCAGGACGATCCTCTCCCAGGCGACGAGCGACGGGAACCGGGACCGGGCCTTTGCCTCCCTCGTCGAGCGGTTCCCTGACTGGGGGGAAGTCCGGGACGCCCCGGTGGACGAGATAGAGGCGGCGATCCGCTCAGGAGGCCTGTCCCGGCAGAAGGCCCCCCGGATCAAGCAGGTGCTCGAGGGAATCGGCCCGGACCTCGACCTCGACTGGCTCGAGAGTGCCGATCGCGACGAAGCGATCGACTTCCTGACGTCGCTGCCGGGTGTGGGACGGAAGACCGCTGCCTGCGTCCAGGTCTTCACCTGGGACCACCCCGAGATCCCGGTGGATGTCCACGTCAAGCGGGTCGGGGAGAGGCTCGGCCTCTTCAGGCCGAAGGCATCGTTCGAGGAAGCCCACGACGAGCTGCTCCGGCTGGTCGACCCCGAGGATTCGTACGAGTTCCACATGAACCTGATCCGCCACGGCAGGGAGAGGTGTCGCCCGACCCCGCGCTGTGGGGACTGCGCGCTGATTCGGATGTGCCGTTTCCCCGGCCGCTGGGCAGAGCGCTAGCGGCAGCCGTCCGGCCGGGTTGGCGGCCGGTATCATTATCGGAGGTTCGGGTCCAGAAACCGGAATCCGGCCACGAAACCAGATGTCCCGAAAGCCCTTCGTAATCACCGGCATCCTGATCGTGCTCCTAGCCGTGGTAATCCCGGCCTGGGTGTTCAGGGCCGATGCCGACCCCGAGCGGGGCGAGACCGAGGTCCCGGCCAACTTGAAGGCGGGCCAGACCCGATTCGTCGAGAACTGCGGGAACTGCCACACCCTCTACTCCGCCGGTACCTACTCGAACTTCGGTCCGAATCTGGACCAGAAGCTGGCACCTGCAGGAACCCCGACCGGTCCCGATGCGAAGAGCCAGAAGGAAGGCACCTACGC
>CAITDZ010000005.1 GCA_903891285.1 uncultured Solirubrobacterales bacterium | reverse complement strand
GCCCTGGTCGGCTGTGCGAACGAGCCAGCCAATACCCCGACCGCCTGTGAACAGGGATCGGAGGCCCTCTCCAAGGCACTCGAACGAGCTCCCGGACCGGCCCGGCTGGGCGGGCGGATCCCGATCTCGGACTGCCTCGTCCCGGACCAGCCGGCCGGCGACCTGATGGACTTCGGTTCGACCGCGGTCGAGGTGGCGACCCGCCTCGGTCGCGAGGCGACCCGACCGGGACCCCGGGGTATTTCTGCGGCGATCCAGGCCGGTTACCTGGTCGGGGCGATGGAGCGAGGAGCCCGGGAGACTGGCGGTATCCACCAGGTCTTGATCGACCGGGTCCGGAGTGCGGCGACCAACGGGATCACCGCCCCGGCGAAGACCCATTTCGAGATCGGCTACGAGGCGGGGCTCAGGCTGGGATGATTGGATCGAGGGCAACCCGAGAGGTCGGTACCGGGTCGTTCGACAGGAGGAGATTTGGCCGCAGCTGAAAACAGCGAAAAGCTCTGGGGGGAGGAGACCGAGAAGGCGATCGGGAACTTCCCCGTGTCCGGTGAGCGTCTCCCGGATCCGATCATCCACTGGCTGGGCCGGATCAAGGCCGCATCGGCCCGGACCAACGGTGAGCTGGGGCTGCTGGACGGGAACCTCGCCGAGGCGATCGCCAACGCAGCGGACGAGGTGGCCGCCGGCACCTACGACGAGCAGTTCCCGGTCGATCTGTTCCAGACCGGCTCGGGGACCTCGTTCAACATGAACGCGAACGAGGTGATCGCGAACCTGGCCGGCGATGGGGTCCACCCGAACGACCACGTCAACATGGGCCAGTCCTCGAACGACGTCTTTCCCACGGCGGTCCACCTCGGTGCTCTCGATGAAGTCGTATCGACCCTGATCCCGGCGATGGAGTCCCTGGCCGATGCGCTGGGGGCGAAGGCGGTCGAGTTCGAAGACGTGGTCAAGGCCGGGCGGACCCACATGATGGATGCCGTTCCGGTGACCCTCGGGCAGGAGTTCGCCGGGTTCGAGGTACAGGTGCGGCTGGGCATCGAGCGGATCCAGGCGACCCTTCCCCGGGTCGGTCAGGTTCCGCTCGGGGGTACGGCGACCGGGACCGGCCTGAATACCCACAGCGAGTTCGCAGCCGGGGTTAGGGACCTGATGGCGGCAGGGTGCGACTTCGAGATCTCGGCCCCGGCCGATCCCTTCGAGGCACAGGCGAACCGCGACGCGCTGGTCGAGCTCTCGGCAGCGCTCAAGATCTACGCGGTCTCGCTGGCAAAGATCGGTGGCGACCTGGTGCTGATGGCCTCGGGGCCGCGGACCGGATTCGCCGAGATCCGGCTGCCCGAACTCCAGAAGGGCTCCTCGATCATGCCCGGCAAGGTCAACCCGGTGATTCCGGAGGTAGCGGTCCAGGTCGCCGACCAGGTGATCGGCAACGACGTCGCAGTCACGGTCGCCGGCACCCAGGGCCAGTTCGAGCTGAACGTCCGGGTGCCGGTGATGGCCCGCAACCTGATGGAGTCGATCGAGCTTCTGAGCTCGGCCTCCCGGCTGCTCGCCGACAAGTGCGTATCCGGCATCGAGGTGGACGAGGAGCGGACCACCGCCTATGCCGAGGCAACCCTGGCGACGGCGACCGCGCTCAACCCCGAGATCGGCTACGACCGGGCGACCGAGATCGTTCGGGAGGCGGCAGCGAGCGGGCGCCCCCTGCGGGAGGTCGCGATCGAGATGGGGGTTGACGAGGAGGCCGTCGACCGGGCGCTGGACCATCTTCGCCTGGCCAGGCCCCACGACCCGGACGGTTGAGTCGCCCCGGCCGAGTCAGCCTGCCTGGAAGCTGACCATCCGCTCCTCGGTCAGCTCGAGTACCGCGTAGGCCGGACCTTCCCTGGTGTTACCGGAGTCCTTGACTCCCCCGTAGGGCTGCTGGTCGGCCCGGAAGGTCGGGATTTCGTTGATCAGCACTCCGCCGAACTCGAGCGTGTTGGCCGCCTTCAGTCCGTTGCCGATGTCCCTGGTGAAGACCCCCGCCTGGAGGCCGAACTTCGAGTCGTTCGCCATCGCGAGCCCGGTCTCGAAGTCGGGGAAGCGATCGATCGTCGCGACCGGTCCGAAGATCTCCTCGCACCAGACCTTGGAGTCGTGGTTCGGGTGCTCGATCAGGGTTGGGGCGAGGCATCGCCCGTCGTCGACCAGCTCGCCGCCCGCGACCACGGTGCCGCCCTCGGCGGCTGCTTCCTGGATCCATCCCTCGACCCGTTCGGTCTCGGCCGGGCTGATCAGCGGGCCGACGTCGGTTTCGGGGGAGAGCGGGTCGCCGACTACCAGCGAGTCGAGGTTTCCGACCAGCCGGGCGATGAACTCGTCGGCGATCGCCTCGTGGAGGAGGATCCGCTGGGTCGAGATGCAGCTCTGGCCGGCGTGGGAGAAGGCGTGGATGTTCGCCTTGTCGGCCGCCGTCTCCCAGTCACCGTCCTCGTTGACGATCAGCGGGGCGTTCGAGCCGAGTTCGAGGTTGACCTTCTTCTCCGGCACCTTGCTCCTGATTCCCCAGCCGACGGGAACCGAGCCGGTGAAGGTGATCGCCCTGATCAGGGGATTCTCGACCAGTGAGTTGCCGACGCTCGAGCCGGGACCCGGGACGACGCTCAGCCATCCCTCGGGGAGGCCGGCGTCGAGGAAGACCTCGGCCAGTTTGATCGCGCTGATCGGGGTCTGGCCGGCCGGCTTCAGGACGACCGCATTACCGGCGGCGAAGGCCGGCCCCAGTTTGTGGGCGACCAGGTTGAGCGGGAAGTTGAACGGGCTGATCGCCCCGACGACCCCGTACGGGATCCGCAGGGTCAGGGCGATCTTGCCGATTCCGGAGGGGGAGGCGGCCATCGGGATCGTCTCCCCGGTCAGCTTGCGGGCTTCGGTCGCTGAGAACTTGAGCGTGTCGACCGCCCGCTCGGCCTCGACGGTCGCGGTCTTGATCGGCTTGTCGGCTTCCTTTGCGATCGTCTCGGCCAGGTCGTCCCGGCGCTCGCGGACGAGTTCGGCCGCCCGATCCAGTACGGCAGCCCTCTCGTACTGGGGAAAGTCGGCCTTCTCGTAGGCGGCATGGGCCGCCTTGGCTGCGGCGTCCACAGTTCCACCGTCACCCTGTGCGACCCGGGCGACCAGCGACTGGTCGTAGGGACTCAAGACCTCGTCCCATTCACCGGTCTCGATCCATTCACCACCAACCAGAAGTTTGTAATCCACTTCGAAGCCCTCCCGATCTCTCTCCGTTCCCGGCCCGGAGCCTAGTGAATAGCGCCAGTTGGGCAGGGGGTCGGGGATCGCGCCACCCGCTCGGTGCTCAGGTCCG
>CAITDZ010000004.1 GCA_903891285.1 uncultured Solirubrobacterales bacterium | reverse complement strand
GGAGAGGTCGGCGATCACTTCCTCGCCCTGACGGATGACGACCCCGATCGCCGCAGGACCCGGGTTCCCCCTGGCCCCCCCATCGACGTTGACCTTGAACCTCGGCACCGGCCGAAGATTATCCGCGACGCCCCGCCCTCGAAGGCGGGTCAGGCCCGGGGATGGCTCTCGGCGTAGACGTCCCTGAGTCGGGCCGCATCGAGGTGGGTATAGACCTGGGTGGTCGAGATGGAGGAATGTCCGAGCAGCTCCTGGATCGTCCTGAGGTCCGCCCCGCCCTCCAGCAGGTGGGTAGCGAAGGAATGTCGGAGGGTGTGCGGGGATATGCCGCCGGCCGAAGCGGCCTTGCGGACCCGCACTGCCAGGCGGCGGGAGACGTCTGACGTCGAGAGTCGACGACCGTTCTTCGATATGAAGAGGGCTCGCTCCTCGGGATCGACCACGAGTCGCTGCCTGCCCCCCTCGATGTAGTGGTCGATCGCTTCCATCGCGGGATCGCCCACCGGAACGATCCGGTGCCGGGAACCCTTTCCGATCACCTTGACCCGACCGCCCGTGGAATCGAGCGAGGTCAGGTCGAGGTCGACCAGTTCGGCGCTCCTCAGTCCCGAGGAATAGGCCAGCTCGAGCATCGCCTGGTCGCGGAGTTCGATCGGTGTCGTTGCCGGGACCGCGCCCAGGACTTCCTCCACCTGCACGACGGTCAGGACTTTGGGCAGCTTTCGGCCGGCCTTCGGTGCCGAGACCAGGTCGGCCGGGTTCTGTGGGACCCGGCCCGTCCTCAGCAGGAATGCGTAGAGGCTCCTGACCGATGCGAGCTTCCTCGCGACGGTCGCCGGCGAGCGGCCGTCCTGGGTCAATGAGGCGGCGAACAGGCGGACCTCGCGGTGGGTCACCTGATCCGGCGCAAGCCCACGGCCCCCTGCCCATCCTGCGAACTGACCGAGGTCCCGGCCGTAGGCCTCGACCGTGCGTTCGGAGGATCCGGCGGCGGCAAGGTCGCGCCGGTGGAGTTCGATCGCCCCGGACCAGCTGAGGTCTTCCCTCTCCATGACGGCCGAATCAGCCGATGTAGATCGGTGTCCCGACATCGACCTGGTCGTACAGGGCGATCACGTCGTCGACCGCCATTCGGACGCAGCCATGGGAAGCGGCCGTTCCCAGCGAGTAGATCGAGTCGGTCCCGTGGATCCCGGCACCCCCGTAGATGCCCATCCACCGGGCCTTGAGCGGGTTCTCGGCCGAACCCCCGGGGACGACGGTCCCGGCGAGGTCTCCCGCCCAGTCGGAGGTGGGGACGTGCCAGTCGGGATCGACCTGCTTGTCCTGGATCGAGAAGAGTCCGTCCGGAGTCGGGTAGTCGGGCGATCCAACTGCCACCGGATACTGGGCCGCAACCTCGAGGTCCTTCCAGAGGGTGAGGGTGTAGGAGGCCTTGCTGACCGTGATGTAGGTCGGGTAGGCACCCGAGACCTCTGCCCGGGTGACCGATGGCTTGAGCACCCTGGTCTTGCCCCTTACCACGGGGCGGTAGGGGCCGCCTGCGAGGATCGATTCGAGTTCGGAATCCAGCAGGTTGTCGCGAAGCTTCTGGCCGTCGGCCTCGTCGACCACAGTGAGCGATTCCGGTCCCGGCTCTACCGAGGCATCCCTCGGTGCCACGTAGACCCCATCCGCCACCTCGCGAACGAAACCGTTGAGTGCGGGGCGAGACCACTGGACGTCCAGGGTGACCTCCCTGGGATCGGATCCCCCGGTGATCTGTCGGAAGACCCTCTCGGGGAGCGAGCCCTCCCGACTGGCGTCGAGCGCGTCCTGAACGGCACCTCGGACATTGGCCCGGACCTTGAGGTCGCGGGCCGGAAGCGTGAAGGTCTCGCCGTCCGCCTCGACCCGGATGGCACGCCGCCTGGGTTCGACCACCTTCTTTCGGACAAGAACCTCGGCCTGCTCGGTATCGAGGCCACCGACCTCGACACCGTTGATCGTGACCCCATCCGAGATCAGGTGACTCCTCGAGGCGTCGTAGCCGTATGCCGCGACGGCTCCGAGAACCAGAACCCCGACTGCCACCGCACCGAATATCCGTGCCTTGCGTCCCATCTGAGCCTCTGCCTCGCTCCTTCTTGCCGGGCCTCGCTCAGGCCATCAAAGACCTTTTCGGATTGTACGGATCGATTCCTGCGGGCCGGGCGAATCGCAAACAGGAAATGGCGCTGTCACCCGCATGGGAGCCGATCTTGGGCGGGCCAGCGGCCTCAGGATCCGGCGGTGCTGGAATCCCCGTGCGTCGCCTCGACCAGGGGGCTCCTTCGGAGGAACTCCTCGACCTCGGGTTCGTAGCGGTAAGGACTCCTGGCCCCCCGGATGACCGGATCGAGAATCAAGTGGTTCCTCAGGCCGAGCACCGCTTCGCGTGATGTGAACCGGAAGTGGAAGCCGGTCCCCTTGAAGGCGCGATTGTCCATCGCCCGTCCATACCGGAGCTGTCCCGAGAGCTCCTCGGAGAGGGGCAGGCCGAGGCGCCTGAGCGTCGAGACCGAAGTGCCGGTACCGATTGGAGGAACCAACGGGGCAAGCCGGCGACCGATCAGGGAGGCCACTTCCGAAAGGACGAGCACGCCGTCGGCAGCAACATTGAAGGTCCCGGACGGAGCTTTCGAGACTGCGTGGCCGAGTGCATGGACGGCATCCTCCTGGTCGACGAACTGGAGTCGGGGGTCGAAACCGGTGATTGACGGAATCACCGGAAGCGAAAGGAACCTGACCATGGTCGAGTCGACCTCTGGTCCGAGGACGTCGGCGAAGCGAAGCACGGTCACGGATACCCCGGGCCTTCGCGACCTGAACGCCGCAACCGCTGCCTCGGCTTCGAGCAGGTCCCGACCGGCAGCCGTCGGATGATTCTCCGGAGGTCGGTCCGACTCGGTGAAGTAACCGGGGTCGCTCCGCGAGCATCCGTAGAAGAGGCCGGAGCTCCGGAAGACCACTCTCCTCACCGGGCTGTCGCCGGCCGAGCAGGCCGCCAGAAGGTTGAGGGTTCCGATCACGTTGTTCTCGTGGGCGGCAGTCCTGCCGATCCGGCTGAGGTCGAGGGTCATCCTCGTATCGACCACCGTGTCGATTCGAGCCGCCCGGATGATCCGCTCGATCGCTGTGTGCTCCGGACCGACCCGAACGAACTCGGTCCGGTCGAGCTCCCTGGAGGGCGAATCGGGATCGACGCCGACCACCGCCTCGATCCGGGGGTCCGACTCGAGCAGCTGGGCCAGGCGTCCCCCCCAGAAGGTCGAGAGGCCGGTCACCAGGACCCTGCGGGGGGCGAAATCGGGCGATTGCTCCACGCCCCGATTCTCACACCAACTCGGACCGGGGGCTAGCCTGAGGGCGATGGAGGCTCGAGATGGCGACTACGGACTGTCTGACGGCAGGTGGCTGAAGGTCGATTGGGGCTCGAAGATCGAGCGGATCGAGGTCGATTCGGAACTTGGGGTTTCCGAGGTCGAGTACGTCTCGCTCGGGGAGGGCCCGACGATCGTCCTGGTCCATGGCCTCGCCGGGAGCTGGCGGAACTGGCTGGAGAACATCCCGAGGCTCTCCGACCGACACCGGGTGGTGGCCCTCGACCTCCCCGGCTTCGGGGACAGTCCTCTTCCCGAGAGGCCGATCACCATGCCCGGCTATGGCTCCATGCTGGTCAACCTGGCCGATCGTCTGGGCCTTCCAGAGGAGACGATCCTGGTCGGCCACTCGATGGGAGGCGTGGTCGTGACCGAGGCCCTTCTGGCTGCCCCGGGGCGTTTTTCGGGGGCATCGCTCGTGGCGGCCGCGGGCACCGCATTTGCCCGAACGTCGAAGAGCCGAAAGAGGGTCGCTCAGGCGATCATCGCGCTGAACCGATTGCCGGCACCGGAGCGGACCGGACGGGGTCTCTCCCGGCCGCGCCTCCGGGCGGCCTCCCTGGGGAGCTTCATCGCCCACCCGAACGAGATCGACCCCGAGATCCTCTGGGAGCTGGTCACCTATGGGGCTCGGGCGCCCGGAACCCTCCAGGCCGCCTATGCCCTATCCGGTTTCGACGGGCGGAGTCGGCTGGGGGAGATCGACCTCCCGGTCCTCTTGCTCTGGGGCGCTCGGGACCTCCTGGTGCCGCTTCGAGCTGCCTACTCGTACAGGAAGCGGCTCCCGGAATCCGAGCTCGTCGTCCTCAACGACACCGGTCACATGGTCCAGATCGAGAGGCCGGCCCGATTCGACTGGGAGATCGAGGAGTTCGCCCGGGAAGTTATCGGCGTCGACTCACAGGTTCAGCCGGTGCTCGAGCCTCCGGATGGCCGGTAGGCGGCCTTCGCTGCCGCCTTCGCCAGCTTGACCTTCTTCTCGAGCGAGGCCACACGACGCTTCAGTGCGGGATTCGCTCCGCCGGCCCGGGCACTTGCCTTGCGGGCCCTTGCGAGCTGCCTGACCAAGCCGTCGAGCCGAAGGTCGAGCTTGCGCCAACGGGCGTGATGGACTGCCTGAGCCGTAACGAGCGGGACCAGGTTGTCCAGCACCAGGTTGATGTCCCCGGTATGGAGACCGCCCGCCTCGCTCCCGATCAGGTCGAGCAGGCTGTCGAGGCCCGAGTTGTAGCCGGGAACCTCGCTCATATTCAGCCAGGATGCGTCGGGTCCGGTAAGGCACTCCCCACGATAGAAGCCCGGATACGCATTCCAGGGGTTCGATACTCCGGGGGATCCGTAGAAAGCAGCGAGGTTGGCCAACGGGGTCATCAATCCAGCATCCCCCGTCAGTTCAGCGGGGTTGGTACAGAGCACCTCGAAGCGGGAGGGATCGGGGCGCCCTCCGGGATAGACCCAGTAACCGGTGGAGAGCCGCCCGAAAGTCGCATTCGGTGGCAGGCCGGATCCGGCGCGATCGAAGTAGATCGACCAGGCCATGACGCACCCGATCTGATCCCCGATCCGACAGGCCGGGATCTTCGACAGGTTTCCCCCGACCGATTTGCCCTTCGGGACGTAGATGTTGTTGGAGCCGGGCACGATCGCCGAGATCATCCGATCCCTGATCCCGCTCCGGCGATCCACGACCTGGGCGAGGAGCCGGGACAGGTGAGACGCTCCCTGCGAGTGACCGATCAGGACGAAGCTCCGGCCCTTGTTGTACTTCGAGAGGTACTCCCGGAAACCGGCCAACACGCCCTCGTAGGCGATGTCCCGGACCTGATCGGTCACCGGCTCGGCGAAGGTGTACTGGCGATAGACCGGCGAATACACATCGCAGACCCGTGAGAACTGGCTCGCCTGGTTGATCGCGACCAGCTTGAGTTCCTCGTCCCTGGACAGGTCCGCATTGGCGGTGGTCTGTTCCGACTGCGTCGGGTAGACGTAGAAGCAGTCGAACGAAGGGTCTGGCGCCGCCCGGTAGCCGAGGCTTGATGTCCCCGATGGAGAAGAGCGCGTGCCGCCAAGACTTCCGTCGAGGCATGGGTTGTCCGAAATGCCCGGCTTGCAGAGCCAGACCGTCGACTCGCTCGCAGCCGCGCCGGCACCGGCCACCGCGGGCTGGAGGGCTGCGGCGACGAGAAAGCCGAGCACGGGGATGAACAGACGGCGCAGGCTCACGTGATCGCCCCGAGCGAAGCGGAACTTACCGAGTCGGCGTACTTGGCCATCACTCCACGATCATAGGGGGCCGGCGGCGGTTCATAGGCCGCGATCCGCTCGGCGATGACTTCGGGCGCAAGCTCGACGTCCAGTCGCCGGTCGTCGAGATCGACGACGACCGTGTCGCCGTCCTGGATCGCGGATATCGGTCCACCCTTGACCGCTTCGGGTGCGACGTGTCCGATCATCAAACCCCGTGTCGCCCCCGAGAACCTGCCGTCGGTCAGCAGGGCGACATGCTCCCCCAGTCCTTCACCGACCAGGGCAGCTGTCACCTGGAGCATCTCCCTCATCCCCGGCCCACCGGCCGGACCCTCGTTGCGGATCACCACGACGTCGCCCTTCTCGATCGCGCCTTCCTTCACGGCGGCGAAACAGTCTTCCTCGCTCTCGAAGACCCGGGCCGGTCCGGTGTGGGAGGTCCGCTCGGTTCCGGCCACCTTCACGACCGCCCCGTCCGGGCAGATGTTCCCGCGAAGTATCGCCAGGCCACCCTGCGCCTTGAGCGGATCGGCAGCCGTCCGCACGACCTCCTGGCCAGGGGTCTCCTCGGCAACGGCGGCCTCCTCGCCGATCGTCTTCCCGGTAACCGTGATCTCGTCGTCATTGAGCAGGCTGCCCTCTGACAGACGCTTGAGGACGAGTGGGACGCCGCCCGCTCGGTGCAGGTCGGTCGCGACGAACCGACCACCGGGCTTCATGTCGGCCAGCAGCGGGGTCCTACGCGAGACCTCCTCGAAGACGTCGATGTCGAGGTCGATACCGGCTTCCCTTGCGATCGCGAGCAGGTGCAGGACGGCGTTGGTGGAGCCCCCCGTCGCACAGACCGTGGCGATCGCGTTCTCCAAAGACTTTCGGGTGATCACCCTGGAGGGTCTGATGTCGTCGGCCAGGACTCCGAGGACCATCTCGCCGATGCCCTTCGCGACCTCGTTCTTCTGGACGTCCTCCGCGGGAACCATCGCCGAGAAGGCGGGGGAGATCCCCAGGGCCTCGAAGGCACAGGCCATCGTGTTCGCCGTGAACTGGCCACCGCATGCCCCGAAACCGGGACTTGCGACATCCTCGAGGGCGGTCAGCTCCTCATCGGTGATCTTGCCCGCCGAGTGGGCCCCGATCGCCTCGAAGACGTCGAGGATGGTCACATCATGCCCTTCGTAGTGGCCGGGCTTGATGGAGCCGCCGTAGAGGACGATCGAGGGAATGTCGATCCGGGTGACCCCCATCACCGCCCCGGGAATCGTCTTGTCGCAGGCGGCGAGCGCCACGATCGCATCGAACTGGTAGCCGCGGGCCATCAGCTCGATCGAGTCTGCGACCACCTCCCGACTGACCAGCGACGACTTCATCCCTTTGGTCCCCATCGTGATCCCGTCGGATATCGCGACGGTGTTGAACTCCATCGGGGTGCCCCCGGCCGCACGCACGCCCTCCTTGACGTACTCGGCCAGATCGCGGAGGCCGTAGTTGCAAGGCATCGCGTCGGTCCAGGTATTGGCGATGCCGATGGTCGGCTTGGAGAGATCCTCGTCGGTGAGTCCGATCCCCTTCATGTAGGCACGGGCAGCTGCCCTGTCGGGTCCGTCGAAGACCGCCGCCGACCGCGGACGCGGCAGCTCCTGGCTCATCATTCCCTGCTCCCCTGCATCGCCGGCAATCCTATTGACGCCGGGCAGCTTTCGTCAGGCATCGACCGAGCGGGTCCGGATCCCCAGGGCATCGACCGGCCCGGCCCCCGCACCCACGTCCCGGAGCCCATTCCGGACCGCCCTCGAGGCGACCCGACGGGCGAGGTGGGCCGACTGCTCGATATCGAGTCCCCTGGCCAGCCCAGCCGCCAGGGCGGACGAGTGCGTGCAGCCCGAACCGTGGCTGGCACCCGCCGGGTGAACCTCTCCCTCGATCCGGACCAGGGAATCCCCGGTGAGAAGGAGATCCACCCCCTCCTCGCTGTGACCGCCGGTCACAACGACCGCCGCGGGTCCGAGTTCCAGCACGGCCCGGGCCAGATCCTCCTGTCCTGAGCCCTCGTCGAGACCGGTCAACTCCCGGGCTTCGGGAATGTTCGGAGTGGCTACCGTTGCCTTCGGGAGGACGTCGGTGACCAGGACTTCCGTTGCAGCGGGATCGAGCAGGGCGGCTCCGCTCTCGGCGACCATCACCGGATCGACCACCACCGGTGCGCCGCGAATCAGGTCGAGTGCATGGGCTACCGCGTCTGCAGTTCGAGCTGCGCCAAGCATCCCGACCTTGACCGCATCGACCCCGATGTCAGAGACGACGGCCTCGACCTGGGCCTCGATCATCGCGGGGGAAACGGGTTCGACCCTCTCGACCCCGACGGTGTTCTGGGCGGTAACCGCGGTTAACGCAGTCGTGCCGAAGACCCCGCAGGACGCGAATGCCTTGAGGTCGGCCTGAATCCCGGCCCCGCCACCCGAATCGGAGCCGGCGATCGCGAGGGCGACCGGGGTCGAACCTCCGTTGGAAAACCCGTCCCTGCCCTGTCGCTCAGTCATCGGTTGGAGAGCCTAGCCCCCGGAGTGAAGGCGGCGCTCGACCGCTCCGGATGGATCAACGGACGGTCGTTACCGCGACGACCTCCCCGGTGCCCGAGACCTCGACCAGGCCATCGATCTCCAGCCGGGTCAGGATCGAAAGCACGAGCTCCGCGGGAAAGCCGGTTCGACCGACGATCGGATCGACCGAGGAGGACCCCTCCGCCACTGCCTCGAGCACCGCACGCGACTCCGGGTCCCGATCGAAGGCATCTACCCCTCGGAGGGCGTTACCGGGGATACCGAGCGCCTCGACCACGTCACCGGCATCCCGGATCAGGGCGGCTCCGTCTCGAATGAGCGAGTTCGTCCCCTCCGCAAGCGGGCTGGAGACGGGCCCGGGAACGGCACCCACGTCGCGCCCCGAGGAAGTGGCGAGGTCGGCCGTGATCAGGGATCCCGACCCGGACCGTGCCTCGACTACGACCGTGACCGACGAGAGTGCCGCCATGATCCGATTCCTCGCCGGGAAGCTCCAGCGCCACGGCCTGCTCCCCGGAGGCATCTCCGAGATGACTGCTCCTTGGGTCGTGATCTCGGCGTGCAGACCGCGATGGCGGCCCGGATAGGCCCGATCGGCGCCGCAGCCAAGGACTGCGATCGTCCTTCCGGGACCCCCTGCCTCGAGTGCTCCACGGTGGGCCGCCCCGTCGATACCCATCGCCATGCCACTCACCACCACTACCCCTGCCCGGGCGAGGTCTCTGCCGAGGCTCCGGGCCTGTGCCAGGCCCTCTCGGGTTGGTCTCCGGGAACCGACCACGGTTGCCGATGCACCTGGGTCCCATTCGGCCAGAAGGCTCGGGTCGCCCCGGCCGATCAGGCAGCGGGGAGCGTCTTGGCTTCCCAGGAGAACCTCCGGAAAGGATGGGTCGTGGCGGCAGATTGCCCAGGAGCGGGCCGCCAACAGCTCACCATGGAGAAGATCTGCCCCAAGTCCGCGGTTCGAGGCGAACATCTGCTTGGCTCGCGAGGGGGCCATCGCCTGAACGAGGTCCCGGTCATCGAGGGCGAGCAGCTCGGGGGTCCTCTTCCCCGGACGATCGTCGCAGGCCACCTCGATGAACGGTCCAAGGTCGGCGAGGAGCCAACTCCTCCTCAGGCACTCGATGCAGGCCTGGATCTGATCGGATTTGGAATTCATCCGGCCCCTTCGCGGCTCCGGAGCTGCAGAGCAACGGCAACGTCCTCCTCGGCGATCGACTTCCTCCCGCCAAGGTCTGCGAGCGTCCTTCCGAGACGTAGAACCCGATCGTGCCCCCGTCCCGAGAGGCGCCTGGTACGGGTCGCCTCACCGAGCAGGGCCAGCGCCCCCGGGGTGACGGAAAACCCTGCCGTCTCCTCCCGGGTGGCATCACCGTTTGCCCGCCCGGGACCCAGCCTCGCCTCCATCCGCCTTCGGGCCGACTCGACCCGCTCCCGGACCTTGCCCGATCCTTCCCCTGCCGGACCACTCATCGACTCGAAGCCGGGTTGGGTAACCGAGACGGTCATGTCGATCCGGTCGGCCAGGGCGCCACTGAGGGCGTGGGAGTAGCGATCGATCGCCGCCCTCGAGCAGTTGCAGCCCGGGTCGCTGTCTCCCCTTCCGCATGGGCATGGATTGGCGGCCGCGACCAGGACGAACCGGGCCGGCATCGAGTACTGGCCGTTCGCCCTCGAGATTTCGACCCGACCTGCCTCGAGCGGCTCCCGTAGCGCCTCGAGCACCTCGCGACGAAACTCCGGCAGTTCGTCGAGGAAGAGGACGCCCCGGTGGGCCAGGGTTATCTCTCCGGGCCGCGGGGGTAAGCCGCCACCGATCAGCCCGGCGCGGGTCACCGTGTGGTGGGGTGCCCTGAAGGGCCGCGTGACGTCGGGGGCGAGGGTGCCACAGATCCCCCCGATCCGTGCGACCTCGAGGGCCTCGTCCCGGGCCAGTCCGGGAAGGATCGAGGGGAGCCTTCTCGCGGCGAGCGACTTGCCTGCTCCGGGCGGTCCGACCATCAACAGCCCGTGCGCCCCGGCCGCACTGACCTCGAGGGCGCGACGAAGACCCGGCTGGCCCCTCAGGTCGGCAAGATCAGGGCCTTCCCGGTCCGGGTGGATGCCGAGCTCCATCGGAACGGCTGCGTTGCCAGGTGGCCCCTCCCCGGTCGTGGCCCTCAGCTCGGACAGTCCGTCGATCGTCCGGACCGTAATCCCCTCGGCGAGGGCGGCCTCGGGTCCGTTGGGGGTGGCGACGAGGATCCCCCGGAGGCCGGCCTCCCTTGCTCCTTCAGCCATCGCAAGTGCCCCGCGAACCGGCCGAACCGAACCATCCAGGGCCAACTCGCCGACCAGACCCCATCCGTCGAGCCTGCCCGGTGGAACCTCTCCGGCTGCGATCGAGAGGGCACCGGCCAGGGCCAGGTCGAACCCGGGCCCGTTCTTACGGAGGTCGGCAGGTGCAAGGCTGGCGGTGATCCGCCGGAGGGGGAAATCGAAACCGGAATTTTCCATCGCCGAGCGGACCCGCTCCCTCGCTTCCCTGACCGCAGTGTCGGGCAGGCCTACCAATCCGAAGCTCGGAAGGCCCCGACAGACGTCGACTTCGACCTCGACCGGTCTGACTGCCGTTCCATCCACGGTGAAGGAAACCGTCTTCGCGAGCACGCCTGCGACGGTAGGCGTGGCCGAGTTGCGGGGGCGAGAAAGGGCGCACTGGAGCTAAGCCGATGGTGAACGATCGACCGACGAAGCGGACCGGTGAGGACGAGCGGCGATCGGTCGGTGATGAGGCCGAGCGACGAGTCGCCCACCACTTGGCCCACCTCGGCTGGCGGATTCTCGATCGCAACTGGCGGATCGGACTCGGCGAGCTGGACATCGTGGGCCTCGACCAGCGGACGATCGTCTTCGTCGAGGTCAAGGCCCTCCGCTCCCCGCACGGTTCCGGGCCGGAACGGCCCGTCCTCGCCGTCGGCCCGAACAAGCGGGATCGCCTTTCCCGGCTTGCCTCGGCCTGGCTTGCCGGCCCGGGCAGAGGGCTGGGCGCCAACTGGGAGGAGGTCAGGTTCGATGTGGTCGGCGTCGAATTCGGACGGTCAGCCGTGAGCCTCGAGCACCTCGAAGATGCCTTCAGGCCGCACGTCGCGCGGCCCGCGGGCTCTGCGTGGCTTCGTCGTCGGGGCTGGCGATGAGGCGAAACGAAAGCCGATGGATAGGGCAGGGACCCTTCTCCTCGATCGCTTCCCGGTGGGCCGCACTGCCATATCCCTTGTGCCCCTCGAAGCCGTAGCCCGGGTGGAGTTCGGCAGCCTGGCGCATCAACGCATCGCGGGTCACCTTGGCAATGACCGAGGCGGCGGCGACCGATGCACTCAGGGTGTCCCCCTTGACCAGGCGCCTGTGCGGTGGGGCCCCCTCACCCAGGGCAAACCCATCGACCAACCGGACCGCATCGGGCGCAGTGCCGGTCGGGGCCAGCGACCTCTCGAGTGCGTCGAGGTTCGCCCGCTGGATCCCCTCGCTGTCGATGAATCGGGCCGACCTGACCACCACCCGGACGACCCGGGCCGTGCCGAGGATCTCCGGGTAGAGCGCCTCGCGCCGCTTCTCGGTGAGGCGCTTGGAGTCGAACAGGCCCTCGAGCGCACCCCCACCACGGTCCTCCAGCGTGGAGCGCTCGAAGCTCACCGACGCTGCGACTATCGGTCCGGCAAGGCATCCCCTCCCGGCCTCGTCGGCCCCGACTACCAGGGGACTTTCGAGCTCGAGGTCGTGGCGGAAGAGGTCGTGCTCCTCCGGTTTGCCTCCCGGTGCCATGGTCGTCAGGGTATCCCGCCCGGACCACGTCACCCCGTCGGTTGCTGCCCGGCTAGAGGCCGCCGATCCGGTTCGGGGGCCAGTAGGTGCCGAACGCCTTGCCGATCAGCCACTCCTCCGGAAGGGGACCCCAGAAGCGCGAGTCATCGCTCTGACCGCGGTTGTCACCCATCAGGAAGTAGTGGCCCGGCGGGATACGGATCGGTCTTGGCAGGTCACAGCCGAGTCCGGCCGGTCCGCACGGGGTGATCTCGTAGCCATCGGGGCGCTCGACCTTTCCATTCACAACGGGTAGTCCGTTGCGGATCGAGACGGTGTCACCGGGTCCAGCGACGATCCGCTTTATGAATGTCTCGGAGGATTTCCTGATCGCTGGCCTCGGACAGCTCTGGTCCTCGGGGCGAACGGCGCCGCACTCCGGGCCGCCTCCCACGACCGCCTCGGGTGGATGGAAGACGACGACGTTGCCCGGCTCGGGGTCGGTGAAATTGAGGATGAAGCGGTTGACCAGGACCCTCTGGCCGATCTGGAGGGTGGGCAGCATCGACCCCGAAGGGATCTGGTACGGCTTGACCACGAAGGCCTGGACTAGCAGGGCAAGGCCGACGGCAACCGCGACGATGATGATCAGCTCGAAGAAACTTCCCCGGGCCGTCTTCGGCTTGGGGATGAGCGGGCTCAGTCCTCTTCCCTGGCTTCCTCTTGGTCGGACTCGTCCTGACCCGCGTCGTCCCCGGCGGGCTCTTCCTCGGCCTGACCGTCCTCGGGGGCCTCGGCTGCGACATCGTCTGCGCCATCGGGCTGTCCGTCGCCCTCGGGAGTCGCTCCGCTCGCTTCCCCATCCGACGGCTCGGTAGCGGGCTCGGCTTCGGCCCCCTCCTCACCGGCTTCGCCCTCGGGAACCTCCACTTCGACCCCTTCGACTGGAGCCTCCTCGGGAACCTCCTCAGGGGCAAGCCCTTCGCCGGAGGCATCTACCGCCCCGACCTCCTCCGTTCCAAGGACTTCCTCATCGATTCCCCAGCGCCTTTCGGAGACCCTCGCCGCCTTTCCGGTACGTCCCCTCAGGTAGTAGAGCTTCGCCCTGCGAACCCGGCCACGGGATGCGACTTCGAGCTTCTCGATCTTCGGTGAGTGGAGCGGGAACGTCCTTTCGACCCCGACTCCGAAGGACTGCTTCCTCACCGTGAAGGTTTCCCGGACGCCCGAGCCCTGCCGCTTGATTACCACGCCCTCGAAGACCTGGGGTCGACTTCGGTTGCCCTCGATCACGAGGAAGTGGACACGGACCCGGTCCCCGGGAGAGAACTCCGGGAGGCCGCTGCGCAACTGACTGCGCTCGATGTCGTCGATGGTCGTACTCATCTCTGGTCCCTGATGGAGGGGCGAAGTCTCAGCCGATCCCTGGGTCGTCGTCCCGCGGGGAGCGGCCCGGGGATGCTACCGAGTCGCCCGACCGCTCGTGGCCGGCGCCCGCAGCACGAACGGCACTCTGCTCCCTGCGCCACCTCTCGACCGATGCGTGGTCCCCGGAAAGCAGGACCTCGGGAACCGCCCAGCCCTCGTACTCGGGGGGACGGGTGTAGTGGGGGTACTCCGGCTGCCCGTCGAGCGCTTCGGAGAAGGACTCCTCGACCGAACTGCCGGGGTCCCCCAGCGCTCCCGGTAGACGTCGGACCACAGCATCGGCAAGGACCATCGCCGGCAGTTCACCCCCCGCGAGGACGTAGGGCCCGATCGAGACCTCGTCATCGGCCAGGTGGTCGTGCACCCGCTGGTCGAAGCCCTCGTACCTGCCACAGAGGAGGGCGAGTGCGGGTTCGGCCGCGAGCTCCGTGACGAGGTCCTCGTCGAGCTGACGACCCACCGGGCTGAGCAGGATGGTTCGGGGCCGGGAACCCTCGCCGTAGACCGCCCGGAGGGCTGCGTCGACGACATCGACCCGGATCACCATTCCGGAGCCCCCTCCGTAGGGGGAGTCGTCGACCCGCCCGCCCTTCAGGGGGGTCCACGTCCGGTAGTCCCGGAGGGTGAACTCGGCCCCCTCTTCGCCGGACTTCCGGAAGCTCCGCTGGCCGAGCAGCCACTCGAAGGCATCGGGAAAAAGCGTGAAGATGTCGAACCGCACCGGGCGGCCCTCCCTCCTAGTCGAGGATGTCGACCAGGACGCGCCGGTCATCTTGGGCGGCCGCCCTCGCGACCGTCCTCAACGCCTTGGCTACCCGGCCACCCCGACCGATCACCCGTCCGAGGTCGTCCTCGGCCACCGTGACTTCGTAGACCAGGTCGTCGTCCTCCTCGATCTCGTCGACCTCGACGGCCTCCCGGTCGTCCACCAGCGAGCGCACCATGAACAGGAGCATCTCCTGCACAGGTCCCTCAGCTCCCCTGGGCGTCGATTCCCTTGATCCGGAAGAGCCCCGCGACCCGCCGGGTCGGCCGCGCGCCCTTCTCGAGCCAGTATCGGGCGCGATCTTCGTCGACCTCGATCGTCGACGGATCGGTCTGGGCGTTGTACTGGCCGATCGTCTCGATGTTCCGCCCGTCCCTGGGGGAACGGCGATCGGCGACGACTATCCGCCAGATCGGGTTCTTCTTCGAACCCACGCGCTTGAGTCTTATCCGGACCATCGGATCGGGACCTTACAGGGTCTCAGCGCCGCCGCACGCGGGGGCGGGCCGGCTTGCCGACCGCCTTTGCGAGAGCTTCGGGGTCGGGCATCCCCCCCGAGGCGACCTGCTTCATCAGCCGCCTCATCTGGCCGAACTGCTTGACCAGGTTGTTGACCTGCTGGATCGAAGTCCCCGATCCAGTGGCGATCCGGCGCCGACGGGAACCCTTCACGAGATCCGGGTTGAGCCTCTCCTCAGGGGTCATCGAGAGGATGATCGCCTCGACCCGGTCGAGCTCCCGCTCGTCGAGGTCGGCCTCCTTGAGCTGCTTCATCTGGCCGAGTCCGGGCATCATCCCGAGCAGGGAGCCGAGCGGACCCATCTTCCGGACCTGTCTCATCTGGGTGAGGAAATCCTCGAGGGTGAGGCCGTCGGAGGCCATCTTCCGTTGGAGTTCCTCCGCCTGGTCACGGTCGACCTCCCGTTCAGCCTTCTCGACCAGGCTGAGGATGTCCCCCATTCCGAGGATCCGCCCGGCCATCCGGTCGGGGTGGAAGCGATCGAAGGCTTCGAGGCCCTCCCCGGTCGAGGCGAAGAGGATGGGACTCCCGGTGACGGCCCGGACCGAAAGTGCCGCACCGCCCCTGGCATCGCCGTCGAGCTTGGTCAGGACCACCCCGTCCACCCCAACCGAGTCGGAGAAGGCCTGGGCAACCTCCACCGCAGCCTGGCCGGTCATCGCGTCGACCACGAGCAGCACGTCATGGGGACGGACGGCCTTGCGGATCGCCGTGAGCTCCTCCATCAGCTCCTCATCGACATCGAGCCTCCCAGCGGTGTCCACGATCAGGACGTCGAGTCCGGAGTCGACTGCCTCCTGCCGTGCCTCGGCCGCCACGACAACCGGATCGGACGCTCCGGGCCTGGTGATCACGGTCGCGCCCGCCCGTCCCCCGACGTTCGCCAGCTGCTCGATCGCTGCCGGGCGGTGCAGGTCACAGGCGGCAACTCCCACCTCGAGGTCCTCCCCGACCAGCATCGATGCCAGTTTGGCCGCGGTGGTCGTCTTGCCCGATCCCTGGAGACCCGCCAGAAGGATGACGGTAGGGCCCTCGTCCGCCATCGCCAGTTCGCGACCGGTCCCGCCCATGAGGGCGGCCAGCTCATCGTTTACGACCTTGACGACCTGCTGGCCCGGATCGACGCTCGAAGTCACCTCGGTCTCGAGACAGCGCTGCCTGACTCCCTCGGTGAATTCCTTGACCACCTTGAAATTTACGTCCGCCTCGAGCAGGGCGAGGCGTACCTCACGCATCGCCCGATCGACGTCTTCGTCGGTGATCCGGCCCTTCTTGCCGAGCGGGTCGAGCGCGGTGCGAAGGCGTTCCGAAAGCTGGTCGAACATCCCGCCCAGCGTACCGACCGCCCGGGGGAGTGCCCGCTGTTGCCCGGCCTACTCGTCCGGATCGAGAAGTGCCCGGGCGAATTCCCCGGGATCGAACGGGGCGAGGTCCTCGATCCCCTCGCCCACCCCGACCATCCGGACGGGGATGCCGAGTTCGGACGTGATCGCGAGCGCTATCCCGCCCTTGGCCGAACCGTCCAGCTTGGTCAGGACCACCCCATCGAGCGGGACCGCTTCCGAGAATGCCGTTGCCTGGCGGAGGCCGTTCTGGCCGGTGGTCGCGTCGATCGAGATAAATGCTCCGTGGGGGGCTCCAGGCGCCTCGCGCTCGACCACCCGCCTCACCTTTGCCAGCTCATCCATCAGGCTCTTCTCGGTCTGGAGCCGGCCTGCCGTGTCGATGATCACCACGTCGGCGCCCCTTGCCCTGCCAGCCGCAATCGCATCGAACGCCACCGACCCGGGATCGGCACCCTGCTGGGATGCGACGAGTCCCGCTCCGGCCCGATCGGCCCAGGCTTCGAGCTGCTCTCCGGCAGCCGCCCGGTAGGTATCGGCCGCCCCGAGCAGGACGGAAAGGCCGAACTCATCCCTCAAGCGCCAGGCAAGTTTGCCGGCCGAAGTCGTCTTGCCGCTGCCGTTGACACCGGTCAGGAGGATCACCGACGGGTCGCCATCGAGGGCGATTGGGCCGACGGGTATCGAGGCGACGGCCGCGAGAAGCTCGACGAGACGCTCCCTGACGGCATCGGGTGTCGCCGCCACCTCCCCTGCTTCGACCTCGCGTTCGAGGTCGGCGACCACCGAGGCGGTGACGGTAACTCCGACGTCAGCCATTACCAGGGCCTCCTCCAGGCGCTCCCAGGTCGACGCGTCGATCCGCTCGAACAGGCCCGCGCCGATCTCCGATGCGAGGACTCGACGACTACGGGAGAGGGACTCCCTCAGTCGGGCGAAGGCACCCTTGCGAGCTGGTTCCAACTCGGTTCCCTCGCCCTCTGAAAGGGCGCTGGGCGGCCTCCCCGTCTCGAAGACGTCGGCCCAGGTCGTGGCCATCCCGGCCCCTCAGGCCGCGCGGTCGAGCCGCTCTTCGACCCCGGACTCCTCGTCCCGGGCAGGAGGAAGACGGCGGGAGACGACCTTGGTGATTCCGTCGCCACCCATGCTCGCGCCGTAGAGGACGTCGGCCGCGTCCATAGTCAGTTTCTGGTGGGTGACGATGATGAACTGGGTTCGGGTGGAGAACTCCCCGACCAGTTCGAGGAACCTGGCGATGTTGGCGTCATCGAGGGCGGCCTCGACCTCGTCGAGGATGTAGAAGGGGCATGGGCGGGCGAGGAAGACGGCGAAGACGAAGCCGAGCGCGGTGAGTGCCTTCTCGCCACCAGAGAGCAGACGCATCTGGCGGGTCTTCTTGCCTTTCGGGGTGACCTCGAGCTCGACCCCGAACTTGGGCTCGCCGGGTGCGGGTACATCGTCTACATCCGGTTCGCCCTCGGGATCGGCAGCTTCCGCCTCCGGATCGACCGGCCCCTCGAGCTCGACTTTCCTCAGCTTGCCCGAGCCACCGGGAAAGAGGTGTGCGATCACCTGTTCGAAGTTCGCAGCCGCGGCATCGAAGGTCTGCTCGAAGGAGCGGGACATCTCCGTATCGATGTCTCGGATGATGTCTTCCAGTTCGCGAAGCGCCCGCTCGGAATCCTCTCGCTGCTCGACCAGCCCGGCGTGGTGCTCCTGGGCCTCCTCGTATTCACGCTGGGCGAGGGGATTGACCGGACCGATCCGCTCACGCCTGCGGGCCAGCGCCTCGAGCCTGCGCTCGATCGTCTCGCGCTCCTCGTCGTCCATCGGCTCCCCAGCCTCCTCGAGGGGCTCGCCGAGCCGGGATTCGATTCGCTCGATCTCGGCAACCCGCTCTGCCCTCCGGTTCTCGAGCTGGGCAGCCTCGACCTCGGCTTCGGTCACCTCCTCGGCAACCTTGCGAAGATCGGCCTGGATCTCGACCTCCTCGTCGGAACACTTCCTCAGCTCGGCCGCTATCTCGTCGGCCTCTTCCGAGTCGCTCCCGACCGCAGTCCGCTCGGCAGCTTCGATCCTCGAAGCGAGGGCTTCGGCCGTCCCGGTCGCGGCTTCGGCAAGGCCGGAAATCGCCCCCTGGAGCGACTCCGCCCGTCCGAGCCGTTCACCCAGCCTCTCCCGATGGCGCTCCCCCAGGAGGCTCTCCGCCCGACGAGCGTGGTCCTGGGCTTCCCGGGTCCCTTCATGAACCTCCGCCAGCCCCGCCAGTCGGTCCGTCTCGGAACCCTCCGAACCGGCCCGCTCGAGGCCGCGACTGGCCCTTCCGAGGCCGAGCTCGACTGAACCGAGCTCATCGACCAGACGCCGGGCCCGGTCGGGCTCCCCGGCCGTTCCCTCGAGGTCGAGGGAAAGGGGCTCGAGCTCCCGCCGAAGCCGTTCGATTCCCGGTTCGAGCGAGCGGCCACGCTCCGAGATCGAGACGGTGGCCAAGTGGACCTGCTCCCTTGCTCCCCTCAGATCGTTGAGCGTCTCCCAGAGCTCCGTCCTCAGCCGGTCGCGGTCCGCGAAACGCTCCTCGGCCGCCGTCCTCCGCTTCGATACCTCGCCGAGCTTCTCCTCGAGCTTGGATCGACGACCGCGGGCTCCCTCGGCGAGACCCCGCGCGGCCTCGAGGCGATCCTGGCCGAACCTGATCTCCTCGGCGATGATCCTCGCCTTGAGGCCGAGCTCTTCCCGCTCGATCTTGGCCCCGATCTCGGCGGCATTGGCCTGTTCCTTGAGGGGCCTGAGCGCCCGCTTGGCCTCGCGTTCGACGTCGAGTGCCCGGGAGAGGTTCTCCCGGGTCGCCTTCAGCTTCAGCTCGGACCGACGACGCCTGCGCCTGAACTTTCCGAGTCCCGCAGCTTCCTCGATCAGGAGCCGCCGCTGTGCGGGCTTCGAGCCGACGATCGAATCGACCTGACCCTGGCTGATCACCGAGTGCATCTCCTTGCCGAGGTTGGCGTCGGAAAGAACCTCGATCACGTCGACGAGGCGGCATCGGGCCCCGTTCAGCCTGTACTCCCCCTCCCCGTCGCGGGTCAGCCGACGACTTATCGAGATCTCGGAGAAGTCGGAGCCGTCGGGGGCCTCGAACACGACCTCGACCTCGGCCGACGAACGGGCGCCCATCGACCCTCCCCCTTCCGAAATCACGTCCTGCATGGTCACGCCACGAACCGCGCCGGGGCTCTGCTCCCCGAGCGCCCAGAGAACGGCGTCGGTGATGTTCGACTTCCCTGAGCCGTTCGGACCGATGATCACGCTCACGCCAGGGGAGAACTCCAGTTCCGTCCGCTCGGGGAAGGACTTGAAGCCATTGATGGTCAGCGATTTGAGGAACATACGGACTTAAGGCTTACGGTCCCGTCGGACGCCACACCAAGCGGTGGAACCGTCCTTTGGGGACGGGGCTCGGATCACGAGGGGCCGCTCTCCTCGAGGAATTCGAGCCCTGCCTCGGCGGCTGCCTGACCGGCCGATTTCTTGCTCCGGCCCGAGCCCCGACCGACCTCGTCACCGCCCACCACTGCAGCGACCTCATAGGTTCGGTCGTGCGGTGGGCCTTCGGTTGCTACCACCTCGTAGGACACCGTCTCTCCCTTCGAGGCGAGAAGCTCCTGAAGCGCTGACTTGAAGTCGGTCCGATTCGAACGGACTCGCGCGATGCGGGGCGCGAAGGCGTTCGAAACGGCTGCCGAGGTCCGCTCGAAACCGAACTCGAGGAAGCAGGCCCCGATCAGGGCCTCCGTCACTTCGGGGAGCGGTCGTTCGGCCGCCAGTAGCGATGCGGCTGAGGTATGTCCCCCGTCCTCCCCTTCGGGTTCTGCCTCCCGGAGCATCTCCGGGATCCCGGTCTCCCTCCCCACCTCAGAGCAGGCCTCGCCACTCACCGCCTGATTGAGGATCTTGGTCAGCTCACCGGCATCCATCGTCGGGTTGTCCCGATGGAGCGATTCCGCTACCGAGAGCCCGAGGACACTGTCGCCCAGGAAGGCAAGGCGCTCGTACGAGCCGAGTCGCTCGCTGGTCCAGGATGTATGCCGGAGCGCCTCATCCCTTCGCCCGTCCGGCAGCTGCCCGATCAGCTCCCGCAGCGACTCCCGACCGGGGTCGGGCGCGCTGCGGCGCCGGTCACGAATCCGCCTTGACCAGGACAAAGTCGACTGCGTCCTTGACCGTCTCGATCTCCCCAGCCTCCTGCTCGGAAACAGAGATCCCGTACCGGTCTTCGAGCTCCATGACCAGTTCGTACAGGTCGAGTGAGTCGGCGTCGAAGTCTTCCCTGAAGCGTGAATCCTCGTTGATCCGAGTGGGGTCAAGGTCGAGTTCCTCGGACAAGTGGCTCCTGACCAGCTCCATGACTTCAGATCGCTCCATTCCCGGGTTCCTATCAGGTGCCACCAGTGGATGGCCCGGCATCCCCGGAGGAACTGCCCTCCCGCCGGTCGAGGCCGAACTGGTGGAGCAGCTCCGCGGTCCTGCCCGGGGCATCCGCCTCGACGGATGCCGCTGCCAGGCGAACGGCATTGGCCACCCCGTCCGGCCCCGAACCGCCATGGCCCACCACAGCAACGTGCCGGAGCCCAAGCATCAGGGCACCGCCGGTGGTGTCGGGGTGGAGGTCGTCGCGAAGCCCCCCCAGGGCAGGCTTCAGCAGGAGTCCCCCGGCTGCAGCCAGCGGACTGGACCGGGCAGCGCCCCTGATCGCCCCGGTCACCCGTCTCACCGCCCCCTCCATCGCCTTCAGGACGGCGTTCCCGGTGAATCCATCGGTGACTATGACGTCGGCGGAGGCATCGGGAATGTCATTCCCCTCGACATTGCCGATGAACCGGAGGGGGAGGATCCCACCGGAATCCCCGGATCCAGTGAGCCCTTCGAGGCGCTCATGGGCCTCGACCTCCTCCGGTCGTCCCTTTCCCTTCTCCTCACCGACGGAGAGTAGTCCGACCTCCGGTGACTCGATGCCCTTTACGGCCGACATGAAGGAGGCTCCGAGGCAGGCGAACTGCACGAGGTGCAAAGCCCTTACTTCGACGTTTGCCCCGACATCGAGGAACAGGACCGTCCTTCCGGGTAGCGGTACCTGGGCAGCCAGGGCCGGACGCTTGACTCCCTTGATCCGTTTGAGGCCAAAGGTCGCGGCAGCCATGGTTGCCCCGGTCGAACCAAGACTGGTGATCGCGCCTGCCCGTCCCTCGGCGACATCCCTGACCGCCCGCACCACCGATGCCTCCGGCCGCGAGCGGACCGCCGGAACTGGATCATCCTCGTTGGCGATCCAGTCCGAGGTCTCCACGAGCTCGACCCCAGGGGCTCCGTCCAACAGAGTCCCCAACGGATCGGAAGGGCCGAAGACCCTGATCGAGATCCCATCAGCGGCCGCCCTCCTGGCGCCTTCCGCGAGGACGTCGAAACCGCCCTCGACCCCGAAGCCATCCAGGGCGACGACCGGTTCGGATCCGGACAACTACTCGTCCGTGGCCGGCTCGGTCGGCTCCGGTTCGACCACCGGAGGGGCAACCACCTGGCGACCCGCGTATTCCCCGCAGCTCGGGCAGACCCGATGCGGGAGTCGAGGCGAATAGCACTTGGGGCAGAGGTTCGTGCGAGCCCGTGCGGCCCGGTGGGTGGCCCGGCGACGGTCGCGACGGGCCCTGGAGGTCCTCTTCTTCGGTACGGCCATGGCGCGACAGTCTAGGGCAAGTGGCCTGGCCCCATCCCGCGCGGGGGCAGGGAGAAGGGCCTCAGCCGAGCTCCCTGAGCTTCTCCCAGCGCGGATCGCCCCCTTCGCCGTGACGGTGCTCCTCGGGGTCCGCTCCGGCCAGCCCCTTGCCGCAGTAGGGACAGAGTCCAGGGCAATCCGGGCTGCAGAGGATCCTCTCTGGGAGGGCGAGGATCAGGGCGTCGCGAGACCAGCCCGCGAGGTCGAGCACGGCGGCTGAATCGACGTAAGGGGAGCCGGCCTCCTTACCTTCCCCCGTGGGTCCCTCTCCGGGATCCCGGAACGCCGATTCGGGCTGGTCAACCTCCCGGGCATCGACCGGAACTTCGACTGAAGCCGGTTCCAGGCACCTGAAGCAGGGTCCCGCAATCACGGTGTCGAACCTGAGCCTCAGGGCATAACCGGTGCTCGTCCTGGAGACATCGAGTCGGAAGGGAATCTCAGGTGGCTCGACCCGGTAGCCCTGGCCGCCGAGGACGACATCATCCACGGCGACGGTGCCCTCGACGGAGGATGCCTCTCCGAAGGCCAGTCCCAGCCCAGCCAGATCTATCCGTTCAGTGGCCATGGCACCTCCAGGCAGCCGTGAGTTCGGGACTCAGATCGAGCCCGGGACGATCCTACTGACTGGCCGAAGGCGTCCGGCCGGGTTTACTCGGACTCGTCGAGGGGCTCTTCGTCGCGCCCGGCAAGCCGGTCGCGGCCCCTCCTGACAGCGGCAGTGAACTTCTCGAGGTTGACCTCGAGGGTGCTGAGGATGTCGTCGGCATAGTCCTCGGCGCCGAGCCGGATCTCCCGCTCACGAGCCCTCGCGTCTTCGACTATCTCGTCGGCAGCCCTTTCGGCCTGCTTCGTTACCTCCTCGTCGGAGACGAGCCGAGCCTGTTGCTCACGAGCCTCACGGACGACCCGCTCGGCTTCGCGCTTCGCCTCCTCGAGCATCTCCTGCCGCTCCTTGACGATCCAACGCGCCTGCTTTATCTCCTCAGGAATGGTTGCCCGCATCTGGTCGAGCAGGTCGTAGATCTCTTCCCGGTCGACCCTCACCTGGTCGGTCAGGGGCACGGGACGAGCGTTGTGGACGAGATCGTCCAGCTTGTCGATCAGCACTAGAACGTCCATTGGCGATAAACCCTAAGCATCTTTCGCTGAATCGGTCGGGGCCGGCCGAATCGGGGGCGGCTTCCTGCATGCCGGGCTTCAGCGCCCCGACCGACCTTCCAGGCGGTCCCCCTGCCGTCTCGACCATTCACTTTCGGTCGCGCTCGAGTCTATCCGCAAGCGCCACAGCGACAGGAGCTGGGACCAGATCCGAAATATCGGCTCCGAAGGTCGCCATTTCCTTGACCCCCGTGGAGGAAAGGAAGCTGTAATCGGGACGGGCGAAGACATAGACGCTCTCTATCCCGGAATCGATCTTGTGGTTCAGCTGGGCCATCTCCGATTCGTACTCGAAGTCCGAGATCGCACGAAGTCCCTTGACTATCGCGGTCGCCTCGACCTCGCGCGCGAAATCGACCAGAAGGTTGGAGAAGACCGCCACCTCGACGTTGCCGAGATCGGCAGTCGCATCTTCGATGAAGGCCTTCCGCTCTCCTGCCGTGAAGGCAGTCTTCTGCTTTCGGATCGGCTGGTTCACGACTCCGACGACCACCCTGTCGAACAGGCTGGCCGATCTCGTGATGATGTCCAGGTGGCCGTTGGTTACCGGGTCGTAGCTTCCCGGACAGACGACTGTCCGTGGATCGGTCAAAGGGTTTGCCTCGCTCGGTCGGCTCTCATGGTGAGGGCTCGCCGGGCCTTAGCCCGGGAGCGCGTGAAATGTAACCAGTGTCCGGCCGTAGCGGCGCTCCCGCACCGTTTCGAAACCTGGCAGCCCAGGTGCCTTGCCCGGTCCGCTCTCGACGACCACCCTCCCTCCGGGGGTAAGTATCCCGATGAGGAGGGGCGCCACCTGATCGCCGAGTTCGGGCCACATTCGATGGGGCGGGTCGAGAAAGACGAGGTCGAATACCGCCCCCTCCTGCTGGGACTCGAGCCAGGGAACCGTCTCGGAACGGACTACCTCGCAACGGTCGGTGATCTCGAGGTGACGGATGTTGCCCTCGGCCGGACGCGGCTCGCGATCGACCAGGACGGCTCGCGACGCACCCCGCGAGATCGCCTCGATCGCCATCGCCCCGGTTCCCGCGAAGAGGTCGGCGACCGTGGCCCCGCTCACGTCACCGAGTGCAGAGAAGACCGCCTCCCGAACCCTGGCCGGTGTCGGACGTACCGACCACCCCTTCGGGGCGAGCAGAGGCCGCCCACCCAGGTAGCCCCCGATCACCCTCACCCGGTGACCCCCTCCGGGCCGAACCGTTCCAGCGCCTCGGCGAGGGAGGGGCCGAGCAGCGGCCCATCGATCCGCTCCCCGCTGCCGAGCAGCCGTTCGAGCTCGGATCGGGCCGCGAAGAGAAGCTCGCGGTCGGCGGGCAGGCTCGCCGCCCGAAATCTCGGCAGCCCGTGCTGACGGGTCCCGGCAAGCTCTCCCTCCCCCCTCAGCTCGAGGTCGAGTTCCGCTACTCGGAAGCCGTCCGACTCACCGGCGAGTCGGGAGAGGCGCTCCATCGCGCGCCCCCCGGGACGACCGGCCACCAGGTAGCAGCGACCGGGCCGATCCCCGCGCCCGACCCGACCCCTCAACTGGTGGAGCTGTGCAAGGCCGAACGACTCCGCACCCTCGATCACGATCACGGTCGCATTCGGGACATCGATCCCGACCTCGATCACCGTGGTCGCCACCAGGACGTCGATCTCCCTTCGGAGGAAACGATCCATCACCACCGCCTTTTCCTGTTGGGTCATCCGTCCGTGCAGCAGGCCGACCTCGAGCCCCGCGAGTTCGCCCTTGGCGAGCCGCCTCGCCTCGACCTCGGCAGCCCGGGCCTGGACCGCCTCGGATTCCTCGACGAGCGGACAGACCACGAATGCCTGGCGTCCGGCCGCCACCTCGCGACGAATCGCGTCGAAGGCCTCCTCCCTTCCGCCCTCATCGAGCAGCGTGGTCTCGACCGGGCGCCGCCCTCCCGGGAGGTCGCGGAGCTCGGAGAGGTCGAGGTCTCCCCATGCCGTGAGTGCGAGCGTCCGGGGAATCGGCGTAGCACTCAGGTGGAGGCGGTGGACTGCCGGGGCCCCGGGGTCGTGACCATCGAGCTCGGTCCGTTGCCTGACCCCGAATCGATGCTCTTCGTCGACCACGGCAACCCCGAGCCGGGCGAACTCGACCCTCTCCCCGAGCAGCGCATGGGTGCCGACGACCACCGTTGGCTGACCCCCAACGAGTCGATCGAAGAGCAGCTCACGCTCGGGAACCCCGGTCGAACCGGTCAAGAGGAAGGGTTCGACCCCGGCCCGACCGAGCAGGTCGGTGAGTGTCGCGTGGTGCTGTTCGGCGAGGACCTCGGTTGGCGCCATCAGGGCGGCCTGGGTCCCGCTCCCAAATGCGCGGAGTGCAGCGAAGGCGGCCAGAACGGTCTTGCCCGACCCGACCTCGCCCATCAGTAGTCGGCGCATCGGCCGCTCGTTCCCCAGCTCCTCGCCGAAGATCCCGATCACCTCTTCCTGCCCCGGGGTCAACTCGAAGGGGAGCTCCCGGAACCACTCGGCCTCGAGTCCGGGGTCCCCTCCGAGCCTCAGGGCGGCTCCGGCCGCCTGTCGCTCCCGGGCACCCCTCGCCAGGACCATCACCTGGTGGAGGAAGAGCTCCTCGAAGGCGAGGCGGGACCTCGCCTGCCAGGCCGTTTCGAAGGAACAGGGTCGATGGGCCTCGGCGAGGGCGGCTGGCCCGCCCGGCAACCCGAGCCGGGTCCTCGTGCATGCCGGGAGGGGGTCAGGGGCAATACCTGCCCTCTCAAGGGCCTCGCCCGACCAGCTGGCCCACCTTCCCGGGGATACCTCACCTGCCGAGCCGTACCGGGGGCGGGGTCCGGACGGCTCGGGTGCTCCCGCCTCCCGATGCGTTGCCACCACGAAGGACTCCCCGGAGAGTCGACCCTCCAGGACCAGGTGGTCTCCGGGCCCGATCCGGTCGAAGACCCAGGGTCGGTTGAACCAGACCGCCCTCATGCTTGCACCCCGGTCCCGCACCTTCGCCTCGACCACCGCTCGCCTACCCGGCCTCACTCGGCGCCGCTCGACGACCTCGACCTCGACCGCCACCGGCTCGTCCTCGGGGAGTGAGTCGAGGGTGCGACGGACGGGGGGCTCCCCATAGTCCGCGGGGAGCCGCCACAGCAGGTCGAAGACAGTGCCCACCCCGACCTCGAGGGCATTTCGCTCGAGTACTGGTCCGATTCCCTTCAGTGTCGAGAGCCGGGCACCCAGCCCGACAGGGTCCGGCCAGTGGACCGGGGCCTCGAGCAGCTCGCGGCGATCCGGCCCGGGTCCGCCACCGAAGCGGGCCGTCGGATCTACTGTCCGGCCAGCAGCCACCACCAGCTCGGCTGGCCGCCTTCATGGAGTTCGATCTCGATCCCGTCGGGCACGTGCTCCTCGACTGCGTCGAGTGCGATCGGTGCACCCTCGCCGGCGATGACCGTGACCAGCTCCCTGCCTTCCCCGACCCGCTCGATCATTGCCGCGAGGGTCGAGCCGGTACCGCCCCAGGCGACGACCTCGTCTCCGATCATCCCGACCGCATCGCCCTGGCGGAAGCGGCCGGACGCATCGTCCCGGGCAGCCTGGGCGACCCCCCCGACGATCAGCTCCCCGACTGCCTCTTCGATCTTTCCACGGTTCGTCTCGAGGTCGGCATCCGGCTCGTACCCGACCAGACCGAGCAGGCCCTCCTGCTGGCAGCCGGTAGGGATCACCACCGCCTCGACGTCGCACATCTCGCAGGCACGCTCCGCAGCGAGGACCACATTCGAGGAGTTGGGCAGGACGATGACCGAAGCTGCACCGGTTTCCCGGATGCCCGAGATGATCTCGGAGGTCGAGGGGTTCATCGTCTCCCCGCCCTGGACCACGAGGGCACCCATCCCGGCCATCAGCTCCTCTAACCCCGCTCCCGAGGCGACCGAGACGAGCCCCGTGGCGGAGGGACCGAGCCGGGCGTTTCGCTCGGCCACCTGGCGATGCATGTCCGCCACGTCGAGCTTGCCGACCGAGCCGGCATCGGCGAATACCTCCATCGCCGACTCGGGGTCATCGGTGTGGACGTGGACCTTCAGGGTGGAGGCGTCCCCCACCACCAGGACGGAGTCCCCAAGTTCCTCCAGGCCCGGGATGAACTCCCGCCCGGAAAGGCCGCTCCCGGTGACGATGAAGTTGGTGCAGTAGCGGTACTTCGAGCCGGAATGATGTGGCCTGGAGGCCGGTGCCACACCGAAGCGACCGGGTTCCGGCAGCTGCGGCTCCTGACCCCGCAGGGCGGCCAGCACTCCGGTGAGGATCAGGATCAGGCCGTACCCGCCAGCGTCCACCACGCCGGCCTCGGCGAGGACGTCAAGCTGCTCCGGGGTCCGCTCGACTGCCTTCTCGCCATCCGCGATCGCCTGCTCGAGCACCGCCGCGAGGACTGCATCCTGGGCACCGGGAGCAACCCCGGGCTCGAGGCGCTGGCTCGAGGGTTCGATGTGGGCGAGCTGTCGGGAAACGGAGTGGGCGATCTCACGGAAGACCGTGAGCATCGTCCCCTCGACCGGGTCCCGCACCGACTCGTAAGCCGCATCGGCCGCCTGGGCGAAGGCCGAGGCGACGAGGGTGGGATCGACCGGCTCGCCCGGGCGGGAAGCGAGCTCTTCCGCAGCACCCCGGATGATCTGGCTGAGGATCACTCCGGAATTCCCTCGGGCGCCGAGCAGGGCCGCCCGGGCCAGCGCCGAGACGAGTTCGGCCCGACCGATCTCGTCGAGCGAGCGTCCGTCGTCGAGGTTCTCCAGCTCCTCGGCCAGGGCCCTCATGGTCATCGCCATGTTGTCGCCGGTGTCGCCGTCGGCTACGGGGAAGACATTGAGGTCGTTGACCTCCTGCCTTCGCGCATCGAGCGTGCCATAGGCAGACGCCACGACGCGCTTGAAGCGCTCGATGCTGGGGTCACCCATTGGTGCGAGTCTAGGAGAGAGGCAGGCGTAGCGGCGCGGAACCGGAGGCTCAGCGTGCCTTGGCGACCTTGTTCGCCTTGAGGCACCGGGTGCAGACATTGACCCGCTTGCGAACACCGTTCTCGATGATCCTCACCCGCTGGAGGTTGGCGTCGAATCTCCGTCTGGTCGCGACCATCGAGTGGCTCCGTGAATTCCCGAAGGAAGGACCCTTTCCGCAGCTGTGACATACCCGTGCCATCGCTGGCGATCGTAACCGATCGGATGGGTCGGGGCCGAAGGGCCCCCGGTTCGGGCCGCACTAACCGAGCTTTCGCTGCAGCCCGGCCATCTCCACTGCGGCCCGCGCGGCTGCCGCCCCCTGATCGCGGACCCCGCCACCGGTGCGCTCCAGCGCCTGCTCCATGTCATCCACGGTCAAAACGCCGAAACCGCAAGGCGTCCCGGTCCTCAGCTGTACCTCCTGGATCCCGCGGGCAGCCTCGCTGCAGACGAAGTCGTAGTGGTCGGTCTCACCCCTGATCACGGCCCCGAGGCAGACGACACCCTGGTACTCGGGAGAGTCCGATTCGGCGCACCACAGTGCGGCCAGGGGCAACTCGAAGGCCCCTGGCACCTCGAAGACATCGATCCCGGCACCATCGACCCCGGCTCGCTCCAGCTCTTCCCTTGCGCCCTTGACCAGCCGGGAGGCAAGCTCCTCGTAGAAGCCTCCGACGCAGATCGCCCAGCTTCCTTCGATCGGGTCGTCAGTCACCGTCGGGAGCCTCGTCTTCGTTCTGGCGTTCACGGTCGCGCTCCCGTCCCTCGACGATCATCTCCTCGTCGAAGGGCAGGCCCTGGTGGTGGAGGATGTGGCCCATCCGCTCCCGCTTGGTCCTCAGGTAGTCCTCGTTGTGACGGTTGGGCGGGGCGACGATCTCGATCTGTTCGGTGACGCTCAGTCCGTGGCCCTCCAGGCCGACGATCTTCTTCGGATTGTTGGTCAGGATCCTGATCTCGGTCAGGCCGAGGTCCCTGAGTATCTGGGCCCCGATGCCGTAATCCCGGAGGTCGGCGGGAAGGCCCAGCCTCAGGTTTGCGTCGACGGTGTCCAGGCCCTCCTCCTGGAGTCGGTAGGCCTTCAGCTTGTTGAGCAGGCCGATTCCCCGGCCCTCCTGCGAGAGGTAGAGGAGCACTCCCCTGCCCTCTTCCTCGATCATCGCCAGGGCGGCTGCGAGCTGCTCCCCGCAGTCGCAACGGAGGGAATGGAAGACGTCCCCGGTCAGGCATTCGCTGTGGACCCGGACGAGGGCCGGGCTGCCATCGGAGACATCGCCCTTGACCATCGCGACGTGGTGCTTGTCGTCGACCAGCGAGCGATAGCCAACCGCCTGGAAGTCACCGAAGCCGGTCGGGAGGGAAGTCTCCACCACCCGCTCGACCAGCTTCTCGTGCCGCCTCCGGTAGGAGATCAGGTCGGCGATCGTGATCATCTTCAGGTCGTGCTTTGCGGCGTAACCGACCAGGTCGTCGATCCTCGCCATCGTCCCGTCCTCGTTCATCACCTCGCAGATCACCCCGGCCGGGGTCAGTCCGGCAAGCCTCGCAAGGTCGACGCTGGCCTCGGTATGACCGGTCCGCTCGAGGACTCCGCCCTCCTTCGACTTCAGCGGGAAGACATGTCCCGGAACGACGATGTCGCGCGGGCCGGACCCCGGGTCAATCGCGACCTGGATCGTGTGGGCGCGGTCGTGGGCCGAGATCCCGGTCGTCACCCCTTCGGCAGCCTCGATCGAGACGGTGAAGGCCGTCTCGAGCGGCGATTCGTTCTTGGCCGTCATCAGGCTCAGGCCCAGGCGGTCGCAGCCGGCCGGGGTCAGGGCGAGGCAGATCAGGCCACGCCCCTCCTTGGCCATGAAGTTGATCGCTTCCGGGGTGGCGAACTGGGCCGCCATCACGAGGTCGCCCTCGTTCTCGCGATCCTCGTCGTCGACCACGACGATCATCCGCCCGCGCCTGATGTCCTCCAGCGCATCCTCGATCGAGGCGAAGCCCGTGGTCGGCGTTGAGCCTGTTCGATCGGAGTCGTTCATCGTCTAGTCCCCGGTTCGGGGGCTGCCCCATATGGTGACAACATCTTCTCCACGTAGCGGGCGATCACGTCGAGCTCGACGTTTACCCGGTCCCCCTCGACGAGTTCCCCGAGGCTGGTCCGTTCGAGGGTCTCGGGGATCAGGGCGACCGCCACGGTGTCCTCCTCGACCCCGGTCACGGTGAGGCTCACGCCCCGCAGGGTGATCGAGCCCTGGGGAATCACGTACCGGCCTGCCCCTTCCGGAAGGTCAACCTCGAGTCGACGGGAGAACCCGTCCGCCCCGACACCCGAGACGATCCCAACCCCGTCGACGTGGCCCTGGACCAGATGGCCCCCGAGCCGATCCCCGGCCGAGAGGGCCGGTTCGAGATTGACCCGGTCCCCCGCCGAGAGGTCCCCGAGCGAGGTCATTCCCAGCGTCTGGTTCATCGCCTCGACGGAGAACCGCTCTTCGCCGGTCTCGACGACCGTCAGGCAGGCGCCGTCGATGGCAACCGAGGCACCAGCCGGGAGCTCCGGGGCGAGCCTGCTCTCGAAGGAAAGGCGGGCGCCGTCCTCGGTCCGGTCCACCCCGGCAACCGTTCCAACGTCCTGGATCAGTCCAGTGAACATCGCCCTACCACTCTCGCAGCACGGCGGAAAGCCGGACGTCGGTCCCGGATCGTGAAACCGAGATCTCCTGCAGGTCGATCGTCCGCTCCAGCTCGACCATCGGTGGCCCTTCTCCGAGCAGACGGGGGGCGATGAATACCTCGATCCGGTCGACGCAGCCGGCCTCCAGGGCCGAGCCGGCCAGGCGGGCGCCACCCTCCAGGAGGATCGAGTGGATCCCCCGCTCGCCGAGGGCATCGAGAGCCGATGCGAACCGGGCCGGACCGTCAGCCGCCTCGACCTCGATCACCTCGATGCCAAGGTCGGCGAGATCCGGGGAAGAGTCCGATGCCTCGCCCGGCCGGGAGATCAGGATGACCGGGGCCTCACCGAGGTCTTCCAACACCGCCGACCCCGGTTCGATCGAATCGGAACCTCCGAAGAGGATTCGTCGGGGTTGCTTTGCAGCCTCCACTCCCCGGGCGGTCAGCCTTGGATCATCCGCCCTGACCGTCCCGGCACCGACGGCCACGCCATCGGAGGCCGCCCGCCACTCGTGGACCAGGAGGTCCGTGTCGGGCGAGGAAAGATGGATCGGCTCCCCGCCCGGACCGGCGACCCGCCCGTCGAGCGAAGTCGCCATCTTCAGGGTGACCAGGGGCCTCCCGGTGGCACTGAACTTACGGAAGTCCTGCACCAGGCCCCTCGCCCTCGCAGCCTGGGCACCACTGGCAAAACGGACTTCGATCCCGGCATCCTCGAGCAGGGCCGGACCGACCCCCGCGGTCTTCTCGCTGTTGTCGTCGCAGCCGACCACGACCTCGGCCACGCCCCGGTCGCGAAGGAGCTCGGCACAGGGGGGCTGGTTGCCCTGGTGCCCGCAAGGCTCGAGCGAGACGTAGACGGTCGATCCGGCGACGTCGTTCCCACCCGACTCGGCGTCCTCGATCGCGAGCCGCTCGGCATGGGGTCCGCCGTACTCCCTGTGCCAGCCTTCGCCGATCACCTGGCCGTCCTTGACCACTACGGCACCGACGACGGGGTTAGGGCTGACCTGGCCTCTGCCGTTGAGGGCGAGCTGCATGGCCCGGTCCAGATGCGGCTGATCTCCCGGTTTGACCGGTTTCACCATGTGACAATCTTCGCAACTGATGAAGGTGATCATCCAAATCCCCTGCCTGAACGAAGAGGCAACCCTCCCGGCGACGCTCGCCGACCTGCCCAGGGAGCTGTCCGGAGTGGACGAGATCGAGACCCTGGTGATCGACGATGGCTCGACCGATGCAACGGTCGAAGTCGCCCGCGAGTGCGGAGTCGACCACATCGTCAGCCTCCCGGCCAACCGGGGCCTTGCCAATGGATTCCAGGCAGGACTCGATGCCTGCCTGAAGTTGGGGGCCGACGTGATCGTCAACACCGACGCCGACAACCAGTACCGCGGCGAGGACATCGCCCTGCTGGTCGCCCCGATCGTCGAGGGCGATGCCGAGATGGTCGTCGGGGACCGCGAAGTGTCGGAGATCGCCCACTTCTCTCCGGCGAAGAAGGCGCTCCAGTCGATCGGCAGCTGGGTGGTTCGCCGACTGTCCGGCACCGGGGTCACCGATGCGACCTCGGGCTTTCGTGCATACAGCCGTGAGGCGGCCCTCCAGCTGGTCGTGGTCGACAACTTCACCTACACCCTCGAGAGCCTGATCCAGGCGGGCAAGACCCGGATCGCGGTCGACGAGGTGCCGGTCCGGACCAACCCGAAGACCCGGGAATCCCGTCTCTTCGACTCGACCGGCGGCTACGTCCGCAGGAATGGCCTGGCCATCCTGAGGATCTACACCCGGTACGAGCCGCTCAAGGTCTTCTCGATCCTCGGGCTGATCGGCTTCATCGCCGCCCTCGCAGCATGGATGCCGTTCCTCACCGACTGGATCCTCAACGGGGACAGCGAGGGACACATCCAGTCGCTCCTGCTCGGGGCCGTCCTGTTCATTGCCTCGGTCCAGCTCTTCGCACTCGGGATCATCGGCGACCTGCTCGCAAGCCAGCGCGTGATGACCCAGCGGGTTTTCGAGCGGGTAAGGCGGATCGAGCTCGAAGTCGGTGTCGAGCCGACCCACCGGACGGAGCCGCAGCGCCGCGAGACACCGGTCTAGAGCGGTTGGCCGAGCCGGACCGAACGGACTCGCCCGCGGAGGGCACACGGGAGTACGGCCGCCGGGCCAGTCTCCTCTCGGTCGGCGTGGGCCTGACCGGCCTGCTGACCTACGTCTACTTCTTCATCGCGTCCCACCAGCTCGACCGGGTCGACTACGGCGAACTGACGATCCTCTGGTCTGCCGTCTTCATCACGGTCTCGATCCTCTACCGGCCGGTGGACCAGCTGCTCTCCCGACACATCGCCGAGAACATCGAGCGGGGTGGGACCGAACTCGAGCCGATCCGGGTCGCGGTCCGGATCCAGGCGCTGCTCGCCCTCGGCTTCGCGGTAGCGGCGATCCTGCTCAAGGGTCCCCTGATCGACCTGTTCGGGGGCAACGAGGACCTCTACTGGATCTTCGTCGGCGCCGTCCTCTTCTACGCAGCAAGCTACTTCGCCCGGGGCTACCTCGCTGGGCTCCAGAAGTTCGGGCCATTCACCGCCCTGATCCTCTCCGAGTCCTTTTTCCGGACCCTGTTCGCGGTCCTGGTCGCGGTCGGGATCCTGGCCGGCCAATCGATGGTCGCGCTCGGAATTCTCGCGGCCCCGCTTCTCAGCCTGCTCGTGGTGCCGTTCGCGATCGGGGCGAGGAGTCGCCGGACCGCCGCGGACTCCGGACCCGACGTCAGCGAGGACCTGTCGCTGACCGATGGAGCGGGCTTCGTCGGCTCCGTCTTCCTGATCATGGTCGGTGAGCAGGTCTTCCTCAATGCAGGTCCCCTGCTGATCAGGGGCATCGAAGGCGTCGCAGCGGCCGGGTTCATCTTCAACGTCCTGATGATCGCCAG
>CAITDZ010000003.1 GCA_903891285.1 uncultured Solirubrobacterales bacterium | reverse complement strand
TACCTCTCCGAGGAGTCGATGAGGGAGAAGTTCGGCCGCCGGATCCAGGATTCCGATGCTCCCCGCTACGGGTTCGACGTCGACTTCGAGGTCGAGAGCTACCTGCGCTACCAGGGCACCTCCTTCGTCGAGCGCTTCGATGCCAACACCTACCTCTACCTGGGCCGGACGATGGACTACTTCGAGCCGTTCGCCGACCCGACTTACGTCCAGCACCAGATAGCCGAAGGCGACACCGCGTTCCTCCTCGTCTCCTTCGATTCGGACTGGAGGTTTTCGACCTCCCACTCCCGGAGGGTCACCGACGAGCTCCGCCTCGCCGGGGCGCCGGTCACCTTCCAGGAGGTCGAATCCCGCCACGGCCACGACTCCTTCCTCTTCGAAATCCCCGAGTACCACGAGACGGTCGCCGGGTTCCTCGACCGGTTGGCGACCGAGCGGGGCATCGGATGAGGTACGACCTGGGGATCGTCGCCCGGATGATCGGGCGCGGCCAGAACGTGCTCGACCTGGGCTGCGGCGATGGCGAGCTGCTCGAGACGGTGATCCGCGACCAGGGCTGTCGCGGGGTCGGGGTCGAGACCGATCCCGAGGACTTCCACGCCTGCATCGCCCGGGGGGTGCCGGTAACCCAGGGCGACCTCGAAAAGGAGCTGCCGGCGACCGCTACCGGCACCTACGACGTCGCGGTCCTCTCCCTCACCCTCCAGGCAGTACGCCGACCCGACCGGGTCCTCGGCGAGATGGCCCGGGTCGCCCCCCGGATGGTCGTCTCCCTCCCCAACTTCGGCCAGTGGCGGCTCAGGGCGTCACTGGCGCTCAAGGGGAAGATGCCGGTAACCCCGCTGCTCCCCTACGAGTGGTACGACACCCCGAACATCCACCTCTGCACCCTGGCCGACTTCGAATCACTGATCGGGGAGCTGGGCATCCGGGTTCGGGAGCGGGTCCTGCTCGACTCTGAAGGTAGGCAGCCAGGGGCGGCAGCCCGCCTGGCGCCCAACCTGCTCGCCGAGGGCGCTATCTACTCGCTCGAGAGTCCCTGATCTAGGAACCCGACTTGGGCCGGTTCCCGACCGAGACCAGGACCTGCTCGCCGGGGGCCGGCTGGTAGTCGATCGGGACGATCTCCCGGCCGAGCGGCATGATCGCTAGGCGGGCCAGCTTGAAGTTGGCCACGCCGAACGGGATCCCGATGATCGTGATGCAGAGCGCGACTCCGGTGATGATGTGTCCGAGAGCGATCCACCACCCGGCGAGGATGAACCAGATCACGTTGCCGACCAGGCTCGGGGTGTCGGCATCGGGCCGCTGGACGACAGTCCTGCCGAACGGCCAGAGCGCGTAGCCCGCGAACCGGAAGGCCGCGATCCCGAAGGGGATCGTGATGATCAGGATGCACATCACCAGACCGGCCACGGCCCAGGCGATCGCCATCCAGATACCGCAGAGGACGAGCCAGAGGATGTTGAGGATGAAGTTGACCAGTTCCACGTGAGCGGCTCCTTCGGTAGCGGACGGTCCCCGGACCCTAACCGAAGAGTTGGCGGCCTCCATAGAAACCGGCCGCGGCGGCGACAAGACCGAGCAGGACCGAGGCCGCGATGTAGAGGAGGGCCCGTCCCGGCTCCCCGGCATCGAAGTCGACCAGGGCCTGGACCGAGAAGGTCGAGAAGGTAGTGAACCCACCGAGGAAGCCGACGCCGAGCGCAAGCCTCGCCTGCGGGTCGACCCAGGCCATCGGCATCACGATCAATAGGCCGAGCAGGAAGGATCCGACCACGTTTATCCCTACCGTCGCCCAGGGCAGAAGGCCGCCGTGGAAGAGGTTCGAGATCCCGTAGCGGGCCGCCACCCCGGCCGCCCCGGCCACCGTGACCATGAGGAGCGTCATCCGGGCAATCCTCACGCCCTCCCCGGACACTCAAGGCAACCACCCCCAATGCCGGCTCGAAGTCGGCGACGAAGACGGTCAAGGTGGTCAAGTAAGGAGAGCGGGTTGGGTCCCCGGGGTATCCTCCTGCAGTCGGGCAGCTCGCCCGCTAACCCGCCCCGATAGCTCAGCTGGATAGAGCGTCTCCCTCCTAAGGAGAAGGCCCCTGGTTCGAATCCAGGTCGGGGTATTCGGGCTCCAGCTCTGGCTCAGTAGCGAAGCAGGGCGACTATGCCGCCGACATCGGAGAGGGCCGGGACCTCGTCGACCGAAGCCGAACTGACCCCGGCGTCGGTCCGGATCGCCATCTCGACCGCCGCCTCACGGAAGGAGGCCTCTCCCGAGTCGGTCAACGCCTGCCTGCCCCCTTCTGAGAGGTCCCTGCCGTCAACCTCGAGGTAGGGGTCGAGCAGGAGGTGCTCGACCCGGCCCTCGGCCAGGGCGAGCAGGACCTCGTCCGGTCCGACAGCACCCTTGCCCCCGGCCCGCGAACGCTCGATCGCATCAGCGGCGATTCCGTCCACCTTTTCCTTCCAGGCATCGGCGAGGTAAGGCTCGAGGTGCTCGGTCGCATCGGCGGCCGACATATCGATCAGGTTGGTCTGGACGTTGGCGACGACCAGGTGGCGGGTACCTGCCGGCAGGGCCTCGACGAAGTCACGCCCCAGGTCACCATCGGCCGCGATCACAAGGCGCTTCATCCCGAGGTCGAGGGCACTGTCGGCGATGTTGGCTGCCGCCGCCCTGGCGAACTTCGACCGCCACTCCTCGACTCGCTCGGAGTAGGACTCGGCCGTGTGGGCGCTCTGCTTGGCCCGGGCCGGGTGGGCCGGTGCCGGTCCCCGGTACTCCTTCCAGTCACCCAACTCAAGGTCGAAGACCGAGTACTCCAGGTCCTCTGCGTGCCCGTCGGCCCAGTCGAGCAGGCGAATCCGGTCGTGGCTCATCAGTACGAGGCCGGTCTGCTCGCCGCGGTCGATCACCTCGACCATCGGCCAGATGACCGCTCCCTCATCGAGGGCGACCATGTCGTCGCGGACCGGGATCTGGAAGGTGTGGAAATAATCGAGCGAGCCATCCTCACTCAGGAAAAGGGCGACGCTCCGGCCGCGCTGGTCGGCACTCGCGCCTTCGATCCGCTGCTCGGCCGCCTTTCCCAGCTTTCGCATGGCCTCTGCCCGGGCGCCGACCTCCTCGGCCTTCGCTTCGGCCTCCTTGACGCCGTTCTTCAGGGCGATCTTCCAGCCCGGGGTCTCGCTCGAGTTGGCCGGGTCGCGGGGGTCGGTGCGGGAGAAGACCGAAAGGACCGGGCCGTCGGTCTCGGCATCGATCAGCTCGCGCAGTCTGGAAAAACGCTCTTCGCTCATGCGGCGATGTAATCAGACCGGCTCGCCCGGCCGCCCGGCCGTTCAGCTCTTCGGCGTGGCGTCCTCGGACGGGGACTCTTCGTAGAGGCTCTCGGTGGCGAGTTCCTTGCCCCGCTCGGTCCAGACCTTGACCTCGAGGAAGGCATCGTCGCCGTACTTCTTCAGCGCATCGGGAGCGACCAGGGTGAAGCGGTCCCCGAACACCGGGTCCTGGTCCACGGTCAACTCGGCGATCTCGGCCGAGACTGCGTAGGCAGCGTCGATCAAGGTCCTGCCCCAGACCAGAGTTATGTCGGCGTGGCGGCCATGTTCGCCGTTCCACTCCCCGATCACCTCGTCGTTCAGGTCCACCTTCCAGTCGGGGTTGTCGAGGGCGGTCACGTCGGTGAAGTCAGCGGTCGGGCTGAAGTCGTGGGGGTCGCCGTCCTCCGGCTGGAGGTAGGAGACGTAGCCGAAGAACTCGATCCGGACCGGCTCGGATCCACTTTCCATCACCGCCTCACCGTAGGCAGTGGCAGGCGAGTAGGTCCGCCCGGAGAAGGTCCGCTCGGGGTACCAGTAGATCTCGGTCGGCATCGCAGTTCCGGGCGGAAGGTCGTCGATCGCCGCGCAGGCCTCGACGAACGACTCCGAGAGCTTTGCGGCGAACCTTCCGTCGGGGATTCCGTAGCGACAGGCGTCGGCGAGGAACCTGGGGATCGGTTTCGGGTCGAGGGTCACCCGGCGACCCTACGCAATCGCATCGCGAAGCTCGGCCGCCGCCACCTCGGGCGGGACTACGTTCACGTCGACCCCGGTCGCGAATTCGAACGAGGAGGGGGGCTCGAGTCGGGGGGCGAGGTCGAGGTGCCAGTGGAAGTCCTCGACCCCGCGCGGGGCGGTCTTCACCCAGAGGTTGAGCTGCGGGGTCGCTCCGAAGATCGAGGAGATCGCACCCAGCGCCCGATGGAGCATCGGGGCCCCGACCCCGTCTTCCTCGAAAGAGGGACCGGGGGCACGGGGGATGATCCTCATCTCGTACGGCCAGCGCGAGGCCCAGGGGCAGATCAGGGCGACCTCATCGTCGATCGCGACCAGTCGCTCGTCGCGGCGAACCTCTTCCCGGAGGACATCCTCGAGCAGGCTGGCCCCAGCCGTCCGCTCGCGGTAGGCGGCGAACCGCTCCCGCTCCCGGGCGACCTGTGCCGGGACGAAAGGGGCGGCCCCGACCTGGGCGTGGCTGTGTTCGATCGAGCCGCCGGCATCGGGACCCTGGTTGAGGATCAGCTGGACGTAAGGCGCATCGGAGTGGGCTCGCATCCGCTCGCGCCAGGACTCGACCACGGCCTCAAGGCGTTCGGGCGGGAGATCAGTGATCGAGGCGATGTGCTCGGGCGCGTTGACGATCACCTCGTGGTGGCCGGTCGCCGCCCGGGAGGCGAAGAGGTCGTTGCCGGCCGAGCGGACCGAGGAGAGCAGGGGATCGTGATGACTTGCGAACGCGGAGCCGGCCTCGACCTGTGATTCCTCGCTGTCGCCGGGAGGGACCAGCGCCGGGTAGAGGTTCGGAAAGGTCCTCGTGGTCCACCCAGGTGAGTCGGGCTCCGAGCCATCGGGCCGGAGCGCCGCAACCTCCCCGGGTGTCTCGGCCTCGGCTCCCTCGCAGAACGGACAGCCCTCTCCGTCGCCCGGGGTCCAGGCCCCGTGACCGAAGTCGTCGGGCTTCAGCGCCCGGTCCGGAGTCACCAGCACCCGGGAGCCGGTCAGCTGGTCGATCCGTATTTCGGGGCCGCCCACCCGGCTCAGGCGGGCGGGCCGGACTGGCCGCCGGGAGCGTTGGAACCGCGCGCCTGGAAGGCCTCCAGCAGGTCCATCGGCAGTGGGAAGACCACGGTGGTGTTCTGGTTGCTGCCGATCTCGAGCAGTGTCTGGAGATAGCGGAGCTGGAGCGAAGCCGGGTTCTCGCTGATGATGTCGGCTGCCTGGGTCAGCTTCTCGGCCGCCTGGAACTCGCCCTCGGAATTGATGATCTTCGCCCGCCGCTCGCGTTCGGCTTCGGCCTGCCTGGCCATCGCCTTCTGCATGTCGGCCGGGATCTCGACGTCCTTGATCTCGACCGTGGTCACCTTCACGCCCCAGGGCTCGGTCTGCTCGTCGATGATCTTCTGGAGTGCCTCGTTCAGGCGCTCGCGCTCGGCCAGGATCTCGTCCAGCTCGGCCTTGCCGAGCACCGCCCTGAGCGAGGTCTGGGAGATCTGGGAGGTGGCGAGCAGGTAGTTCTCTACCTCGGTGACGGCCTTGTTCGAATCGACCACCCGGAAGTAACAGACGGCATTGACCGAGGTCGGCACGTTGTCGCGGGTGATCACCTCCTGGGGCGGGATGTTGAGGGTGACCGTCCGCAGGTCGATCTTGACCATCCGGTCGATGAACGGGATCAAGAGGATCAGCCCGGGCCCCTTCTGGTTGATCAGGCGCCCGAGTCGGAAGATCACCGCCCGCTCGTACTCCCGCAGGATCTTGATCGCCGAGAACAGCAGGATCAGGGCGAAGATCGCGAGGATGATCACCAGGACACCGATCACTTCCATCAGCTCTCCATTCCTTCTGACTCTCCGGCCGGGCCGGAAGTCCTCGAACGTTCGATTCCTTCGGTCACGTCTTCCTCATTGTTACGGACTACGAGCGTGAGGCCGTCGATCGCGACGATCCTTACGTCCTCGCCGACCCTGGCCGACTCTCCATCCTCGTCCAGGCGCGCCTTCCAGAGTCCTCCGTCGACGAAGACCTGACCGGTGGGCGAGAGGCTTTCCCGGACCTCGGCCGCCATCCCGACCAGCTGCTCAGGTCCCGACCGGATCGGTTCGGACTTGGCCAGGTTCGCCCGCTCGATCACGAACATGACGAAGCCGCCGACCACCATTGCCCCGACCACCACCACCGGAATCGAAGTCGGCTCGTTCGAGCGGTTGAACATGAAGACCCCGGCCGCGATCAGCGAGACCACCCCGAGCACCGAGAGCACCCGGTAGTCGCGAAAGGCGGTCGCCGAGATGAAGAACCCGACCGAGAGGAAGAGGAAGGCGATCCCGGCGGTGACCGAACCGACATCGAGCAGGCCGATCACGCCGAACACCATCGCCACGACCCCGACCAGAGCCGGGATGATCCCCCCGGGGGTGAGGATCTCGATTCCGATCCCGGCAAGGCCGAGGGCAATCAGCAGGAAGACGACTGTCGGATCGGTTACCTCCACGTAAGGAGCCTAACCCTCGCCTTCAGGGCCGGCCGGGGGAAAGACCCTGGCCAGGTCCTGTCGGAACTCCTCGGTCGATCGGTACGGGCCGTACTTGATGTAGGTCCTGGCGCCCGAACGGTCGAAGAAGAGGGTCATCGGCAGCCCGGCCGAGGCACCGATCGACTTGGCGATCGCCTCGTCGGGATCCGAGTAGCTGGGGTAAGGAACCTGGAACTCCTCGAGGAAGGTCCGGGCTGCGTCAGCGTCGTCCTGGGAGTCGATCCCGAGGAAGGCGACCTCACTGCCCCACTCGGCCGACTCCTCCATCAGCAGGGGGAACTCTTCGCGGCACGGTCCGCACCACGACGCCCAGACGTTGACCACTGCCGGATATCCCTGCAGATCTGCCATCCGGGAATCGAAGGCGTCCACCCCTCCACCCAGGATCCGACCGCCCTGGCTGTAGAGCGCAGCGAGCGGCGGCGGGGCGTCCGCGAGGGCGGATTCGTAGTCGGGCGGGTCCGGCGCCTCGTAGTAGCTCGAGTCGGAATCCGAACAGGCGGTCAGGCCACCCAGGACGACGAGGAAGACCAACAGGAGCGAAAAAACGGCCGGACGGCCACTGGCGGGCTTTACTCGATTTCCCATTGGATGCGCCTGATTCCTGTACTATCCCTGCAGTACGCCGGTTGTCGGCGTCCCTCGCGAAGGTTATTGGGATACGGCCATTCGCCCATCCCTCTGGCTTTCGGAAGAAACCTTTCTGAACGAGAAGGACCTCCCAAGCGGGTTCAACCCAAAGGCTCACGTGGCCACTGCTTCGACACCGACCGCCTCTGCGGCGGTCCCCACCGATGAACAGATAGAGCGGGCTTCCGAGTTCGCCCGTGAGCCCTTCCTGCTCGAGGGCCAGGGGCCGGAGTCGCTGACCCCCGGGAGCGCCCGCCGCCTCGCGCTCGACGCTGCGCTTGCCGAGATCGACGCCGGGGCGAGCGAGCCATCGATCGAGTGGCGGCGGAACTTCTCCCTCCTGCTGGGCCTCGAGCGTCTGATCTCGGAGGAGCCGCCGACCCTGCGCGACGGAGCCGAGCTGAACCCCCACCAGGTCGACGCCCTCTCCGGCACCCTGGCCGAGCTGATCGCCGAGCAGGAGGTCTCGGCCGGGATTCCCGAGGTCGACCTGCCGCCCACCGAAGAGCCCGGGGACCCCGTCGAGGAGGAGTTGGAAGAAGGGGAACTCGAGGATCTGGACGAGGAGGAAGACGAAGAGCTCGAGGAGGTCGATGCGGTCGAGCCTGCCGAGGATGAAGAGGCCGGCGACTGGGTCGAGGAGGCAGTCGAGGAAGAGGAGGTGGTGGTCGAGGCGGCCGAGGACCCGGGGGCCGACAGGAGGTTCTGGTTCGAGCACGCGACCGGGGCCGGCAAGACTGTCGCTGCGGTCGGCTTCATTGATGCGACCCGGACCGGCGGGGTCCTGATCCTGACCCACCGCCGCAACCTGGTCGAGCAGTTCATCGGCGAGATCTCGGACCGCGGTTACAAGGAGAGGCTCCGGCCACCACTGCTGGACGGAAAGGACGAAGCCGACGGACCGGTGACCGTCGAGACCTACCAGTGGTTCGTCCGCAACGCCGACCGGATCTCCGATGCCTACACCGTGGTGATCTGCGACGAGGCCCACACGGCACTGGGCGAGAAGACGAGTGCCTGCATCCGGGCATGGCCCGGACCGATCTTCGTCGGGATGACCGCTACCGGTGCCCTGATCGCCCGCCACGTCACCGACCTCTTCCCGACCCAGACCTCCCGCTTCGACCTGGCCCAGGCCGCCAGGCGCGGAGTGATCGCACCACTCCGCTGCCTGAGGATCCCTCCCGGGCCGGGGGTGAGGACGATCGCCAAGGTCCCCTTGCGCAAGGGCGAGGTGGACCAGGACTTCGACCAGGAGGAGCTGGCCGCCCTGCTCGACCAGGCACCGTTCAACCTGGCGATCGCCGACCTCTACAAGACCCGTTTCCGGAACGCGCCGGGCGTCGTCTACACGGCCGGGGTGAAACATGCCAACAACGTCGCGGCCGCCTTTCGGGAGGCCGGGATCAATGCCCGGGCCGTCTCGGGCGAGACGCCCAAGCGCGAGCTGACCGAGACCCTGGCCGCCTTCGAGCGAGGCGAGGTGGACGTGCTCTGCAACGCGATGCTGCTGGCCGAGGGCTGGAACTCACCCAGGGCGACCGTCTGCATGCACCTCGCCCCGACCGCCTCGCGACGGGTCTACCAGCAGCGGGTAGGCCGGGTGACCCGACGGGCGCCGGACAAGGAGGCCGGGATCGTGGTCGACTTCGTCCATCCGGCGACCACCCACGACGAGACGATCGTCACCCTCCACAGCCTGCTCGACCGCGACATCTACCGCGGGGGCGCAATCGTGGTCGGCCCGGTCAGGCGCGGACGGGGCCGTCTGGTCCGGGTTGAGAAGAGGATCATTCCGGTCTCCGAGGATCCACAGCGCCGGATCGAGGTGCTCGAGCGCGACCTCTGGCGGGTCGCGGTGGAGAACCTCGACCATGCCGAACAGCACGCCTGGGCCGCCCTCGCCGGATCCAAGGTGACCACCCAGGGCTGGCGGAAGGCGAAGGCGATGCTCCAGCAGGAGAGCACACGCGAGCTCCGCAAGCGCTACCTGCTGACCTGCGTCCAGCGCAATCGAAACCTCCAGCTGAAGCTGAAGGCGCTCGGGGAGATCGGGACCCTCGAGGACGCCGAAGCGTTCGACGACGCGGTCGACATCGTCGGCACCTGGGGTCGGGAGGAACGCCGGGCCGGGACCAAGGCCCTGCTGAACTGCCTGGTCGACCGGAAGATCGGCAGGCGCGATCAGGCCCAGGCCTGGGTCTGGCGACTCGCCTCCTACACGCG
>CAITDZ010000002.1 GCA_903891285.1 uncultured Solirubrobacterales bacterium | reverse complement strand
CGGTCGCCTCGACCAGACCGGCCTGATTGGCCCCCTGCTCGCCCCGTTTCCAGAGCTCCCGGAGAACCTTGATCGCCCCGACCACCGCGGGGACCTGGTACCTGTCGGTCCGCGTGCGCCCCGGCATCCGACCCGCGGCCCCTGCCCGCTAGTCCTTCCTTGCCCGGAGGTTCCTGAACACGATGGGCTTCTCCCGGGTCATCTCGTCGAGCGTGTACCCGAGGCCCTCCCGGCCGCGACCGGACATCTTCACCCCACTGAACGGGATGATCGGCGGGCGGTAGTTGTCGGTCCCGTTGATCACCACGCCGCCCGCCTCGAGCCGTTCGGCGATCACCAGCGCCCTCTGAAGGTCGCTCGAGAACACCGAGGCCATCAACCCGAAGGAGGATGCATTCGCAACGGCGAGGGCCTCCTCGTCGGAGTCGACCGGAATCAGGTTGAAGACCGGTCCGAAGATCTCGTCGTCGCGGGCGACGTCAGCGGTCGTGGGGACGTCGGCCAGGAGAGTCGGGGCGAAGAAGGCACCTTCTGCCTCCCCGTTTCCGGCGGCGATCGTGGCGCCCTGCCCTACCGCGTTGGCTACCTGGGCGGCGACCCGGCTCGCCGCACGATCGTGGATCAGCGGACCGATCGTGGTCTCGGGGTCGGTTGCCGGACCGACCCTCTGCTCAGTGGCCACCTGCTGAAGGCGGGAGGCGAGGTCGTCGTGGAGCGAGCGATGGACGATCACCCTCTTGCTGGCCGAACAGGCCTGCCCGTTCATCAGCACGCGGCCCCTGAGAACCTCGGCTGCGACCAGGTCCAGATCGGCGTCCTCGAGCACCAGGCAGGCGTTGTTACCGCCCAGCTCCAGATGGAGGACCGGCAGCCTTTCCGCTGTCGCGGTCGCAACCGCGACCCCCGCGGCGGTCGAACCGGTCAGTGAGATCGCGTCGATGCCGGGCGACGCCGCAAGGGCCGCGCCGACCCCGGCCTCGCCCTGGACGACACCGAGGGCGTCCCCGGGGACACCGGCTTCGATCAGAGCCTCGCGGAAGGCCCCGACCACGAGCGGGTCCTCCGGTGGAGGCTTGACCACCACCGTGTTGCCACCGACCAGGGCAGCGGCACACTTCTCGACGAAGAGTTCGACCGGAAAGTTGAACGGAAGGATCGCCGCGACCACCCCGAGCGGTTCCCTGCGGGTGTAGGCGAGGTCCCACTCGGTTCCCGGGTTGCCTTCCGTGGGCAGGACACGTCCGGCCAGCCGGCGGCCCTCGATCGCGTTGCCCCTCAGGAAGTGGATTCCACCCCCGACCTCGAACTCGGCCTGCCCGAGTGGCTTTCCCGACTCCGCAGCGAGCAGGGTGCCGAGTTCCGCCTGGCGGGCCTCGAGGCTGTCTGCGGCCCGGTCGAGCATGGCGGCACGTTCAGCCACCGGGGTCTCGCGCCAGGCGAGCTTCGCCCCGACCGCCCTGCTTACGATCCCCTCTACCTCGGCGGGGTCGGTCAGTTCGACCTCGCCCAGGGTTTCGCCACCCGAGGGGTCGGTTATCTCCAGACGAGCCACGAGGTTCAGCCTACCGAACGACGTTCAGGCAGCAGAAGCAGGGTCAGGGGACCCGGTGGACTTCGAACAGATTGGTGCCGAGGCCCAGGTCGGACAGCGAGGCGACGATCGCGACCAGGTCGCCGGACTTCGCCGCCCCGAACTGGACGGCAACGTCGGCACACTCGTAGAGCAGGTCGCGGATCTCGTTGGTGGGAGTGTGCTGGACCGGCTCGACTCCGAAGTAGACCCGGAGCCTCCTCTGGGTCTGGACCGAGTGGGTGACTGCGAGGATCGGGACCCGGGGCCGGTGGGCCGCGACCACTGCTGCAGTCCTGCCGGATGCCGTCGGCACCACGATCGAGGTCAGGTCGAGCCGGTAGGCCGAGATCACGGCGCTCTGGGTCACCGACTCCGATACGTCCATCCCGTGCTGGCTGGTCCTGTTCAGCAGCCACTCCCAGTAGGGGAGCCCCGGCTCGGTGGCCCGGGCGATCTCGTCCATCGTCCGGACCGCATCGACCGGGTTGGAGCCGACCGCGGTCTCCTCGGAGAGCATCACGGCGTCGGTCCCGTCGGAGATCGCGGTCGCGACGTCGGTCACCTCGGCCCTCGTGGGCCGCGGGGCGGAAACCATCGAGGCCAGCATCTGGGTGGCGGTGATCGAGAGCTTCGACCACTCCCCGGCCTGGCTGATCAGGCGCTTCTGGAGGGAGGGCACCTCGGCGATCGGGACCTCGATCCCCAGGTCCCCGCGGGCGATCATGATCCCGGCGCCGACCGCCTCGAGTATTCCATCGAGCGCCTCCTGGTCGGTCGCCTCGGGCTTTTCGATCTTGGCGATCACCGGAATGTCGGAGCCGAGCGACTCCAGGCGCTCCGTTACCGGAGCCAGGTCCGCCGCCGATTTGACGAAGGAGACGGCCAGCAGGTCGAGTTCCTGCTCGACCGAGAAGTCGATCCACCTCAGGTCGGCCTCGGAGACCGCCTCGATCCCGGTGTCGACCCCGGGCAGGTTGAGGCCCTTGTTCGAAGACAGCGGTCCGCCGACCTCGACCAGGGCCTCGACCCCGTCCTCGACCGGGCCCTTGACCTTCAACCGGATCGAGCCATCGGCCATGTAGACGATCGCGCCCTCGTCCAGCGACTCGATGATCTCGGCCCTGGGGATCGGGATCCTCTCTGCCGTACCCGATCCCTCGCCATGGACGAGGGTGACGGTCGAACCCGGGACAAGCCGAACGACCCCGTCGGGGATGTCCCCAACCCGGAGCTTCGGTCCGGGAAGGTCGCCCAGGATCGCTACCTCGCGGCCGACTTCGAGGCTTGCCGCGCGGATGTCGCGAACGACCTCTGCGTGCTTTTCCTCGTCGGAGTGGGAGAAGTTCAGCCGAAGGACGTCCGCCCCTGCCTCGATCAGGGCGCGCAGGGTCTCGGGCGCCCAGCTTGCCGGGCCGACGGTTGCGACGATCTTCGTCCTTCTGGGGAGGTGTTCGGACATTCAGGGCATTCTGACGACCGCCCGGTACCGGGAGCGGTACCGGCGCTGTCGGGGACGACTCTGCCGGGGGTGCCCGCTACTCGGGCGAGCGGACGACCAGTACCGGCCGGTCGGTCAGGTTGAGCAGCTTGTGGGGAGTCGCGCCGAGCAGTGCCCCCTTGAGCGGTGCCTCCCCGGCCCCACCGACGATGATCATCCGGGCGTCCCGCTCTTCGGCCACCTGGGCCAGGCCAGGGCCCGGGCGGGAGTCGATCAGGACGAGTTCGTGGTCGATCCCCCTATCGGCGAGCTTCTCGTGGGCTGCGATTTCGAGTTCGGTACCCATCTCCTTGAGGATCTCCCGAAGGTCGGCGACTTCACCGCCCGCTCGGGCGGGCGGTTCGTAGGCGAACACCAGGACGAGGCCACAGTCGAGTTCGCGGGCCATGCCGATGGCCTCGTCGAGGGCGGCCTCGCCACCATCACGTCCGTCATATCCGACCACGAGGGTCCCGCTCACTGGAGGCTCCTTTCCCCGTTCACTCCGTTCCAAACCCTTTCACAGCCCACCTTCCTCACTGTGCAGCAGGTGCCTTGGCAAGTTCGGCCTCGGTCACGGTCTCGGGCTTTCGGGCGAAGAACGGGCTGTGGCCGAACATCCTCCAGAGGAGCATCGCGACTACCCCGATCAGCATCGCCGCGACTCCCATGACCAGGGCCGGGGTGACCCCGAACCAGACGTCCCCCGAGGAAGAGGTATCCGGGTTCGCCAGGTCGAGCACCGAGCGGACCAGCACGAAACCGAGAAGGAAGGCGCCGGTAAGCGGGGCGACCCCGATGAAGATCGCCGACTTCAGGTGACGGGCGCCGACTAGAACGGTGACCAGCAACAAGACCGCCAGAGCGAACCCGATCGGGACCAGCAGGTTGAACAGGCTGCCGAGGTCGTAGTAGTCGCCGATTCCACCGATCGCCAGGGAGAGGCCAGCGAGGATGAGCAGGGTCACCGCGAT
>CAITDZ010000001.1 GCA_903891285.1 uncultured Solirubrobacterales bacterium | reverse complement strand
CGGCTAATCGCTGTCAAGCCCGTCGCAGACCATCGCCACCACGCGATCGCCCGCCGACTCGAATTCCACCTCGCCGGCAGGGAGCAGCCCGAAGATCCATCCGGTCAGAAGCTGCTCGATGACCCCATAGAAGGACATCGAGGCGAAGTAGGGGTCGACAGCCGGGGTAAATGCCCCGGAGGCCTGTCCCTCGGTGATGATCTTCTCGATCAGCCTGAAGGCGGCATCGATCTGATCGAGATGGGTCCGCCCGAAGGAGTTCGCCGCCCTCGTCACTTCGACGATGATCACCTTCATCAGGTCGGGGTCGTACCGGTAGGACTCGATGATGAAGCGGGCGACCGCCCCCAGCTTCTCCCGGGGTTCGAGCTCGCTCCGGTCGGCCTCCTCGATCGCCGTCAGGAGCAACGACCACCGCTCGGTGAAGAGTTCGTCGAGTACCTGGTCCTTGGAAGGGAAGTAGTGGTAGACGAGGCCATAGGCGACATCGGCTTCGTCGGCGATGTCGCTCACCCTGGTCGAGTGGAAACCCTGTCGGGCAAAGACCCGAACGGCGGCATCGAGTATCTGGCGCCTCCGCTCCAGGGCTACGTCGCTCGGCATCAGGCAGCCCCCCCACTTGCCACGGGGAAGAGGTCGGGCCTGCGGTGCTCGAGCGCCGGAAGATCCGCCCTCACCCGTTCGAGCTCGTCGAAATCCAGGTCCGAAATCACATAGCCCTCACCCTCATCAACGGCGCAGATCACCCGACCCCAGGGATCCGCGACCAGTGAGTGACCCCAGAACCCGAACCCCGGCTCGGCCTCCCCGAACTGGTCGGCGGCGACCAGGAAGCACTGGTTCTCGATCGCCCGGGCCCGGACGAGGACCTCCCAGTGGTCGCGACCGGTCTTCGGGGTGAAGGCCGACGGCAGGCAGACAACGGTTGCACCCCGCTCGGCGAGGGCCATGAACAGCTCCGGGAAGCGGATGTCGTAACAGATGGCCAGACCGACCATCGCCTCTCCGAGGGGGAAGACGACGACCTCGTCACCGGCGTCCTCGAAGGCGGACTCCCTGTACTCGATCCCATCCACCTCGGCATCGAACATGTGGACCTTTCGGTAGAGGGCGATGACCTCGCCGTCGGGACCTATCGCGGGAGAGGTGTTGCTCAGCGTTCCGTCCTCGCGAACCTCGGTGAAGCTCCCTGCGACCAGATGGACCCCGTGGTCACGGGCCCAGGAACGGGCTTCCGTGATCGCTCGACCCCCGAGCTCCTCGGCGCCGTCGCGAATGCGCTCATCCCTTGCAATCCAGGGCCACTTCTCGGGCAGCACAACGAGGTCGGCCCCCGCCGAGGCCGCCTCGGCGACCAGCCGCCCCGCCGTGGCGAGGTTTCGATCCCGATCCCGGGTGGTGTTCATCTGTATTGCGGCGGCCTTCATCGAAATTGACTGACTCGTCAATCAACCGGCGCAATATATACCGGCTGCCGGTCCACCCCGGAAGATCGGGCGTCAGCCGCCGGAAGGGACCGCCCGCTCGGGGCGGCCGGTCCGTTTCCGGTGCCTACCAGCCCCGGCGGTCGGCCTTCGATCCGCCGTTCAGCTTCTTGGTCTTGACCGTCGGGTCGGCAAGCTGCTGGCTCTTGCAGAACCGGTCGGTCGCCCAGCCACCCTCCGAGAACAACCTGGTCTGGTCCGCGTAGTACGGCGACGTCGTATTCGTCGCGGCCTGGGAGTAGGTCAGGATCGTCCTTACGTCCGGGCACTTGTTGCCGTCGAGCGAGGCCGCCATCACGAAGCTGGAGCCTGACGGGACGTCGTAGTAGTCGAGCGCCGACGAGTTGAACACCGAGTTGTTCACGTTGATCGCGTTGTAGACGCCGAGCCCGCCCGGACCGCCCGGGATCGGGATCCGCTCGCCGTTTCGGGTCACGTACTGGTGACTCCTGAGCGTTGCTGCGAGCGGCACGCCAGCCGTCTGGAATTCCTTGACCGCGTCAGCGATCGCCGTCGGCACCTTGCTGTTGGAGGCATTCAGCCCACTTGGCGTGTTGACCGCGTTGGATGCGACAAACGGGTTCTGGTAGAGCGTGCCGGTGTAGAGACCCGTGGTGTCAGTCAAGGGCAGCTTGACCGCGATCCGCCTCCAGAGCAGTGCTCCTGGGTCGTCGAGGGTGTCGGTCGACCCGTAGGACTGAAGGACTGGGCAAGCCCCACTCACGGTCACCAAGGACCCATCGGTCGCGGCGAGCTGGCCGGAAGGCGCGCCGCTGCACACATCGACTATCCCCTGCTTGAGCAGCGCGGCCCCATAGTTCTTGCCGTTGGTCAGTTGGGCCTGGACATCTGTTATCCCGAAGGTGCCCCCACCGGCCAACTTCTGGGCGATCTGGGTCAGGCCGTTCCGGGTCCTCAGAGACCTCGGCAGGTTCTCGTCACCGATGATCCGCGGATAGTCGGTCAAGGGCTGGGCCGGATTGGCCAGCCAGTAGCTGTCATTCATGTTGGTCGCGTAGTCCTGCCTGGTGATCCGCGGGTTTTCGTCCCGAGGCAGGATCCCCTCGACCGCCGCTCCGGGAGCCTTGTCGAGCAGGCAGTCGGAGTCCGAGCCGTTCAGGACCGGGACCCTCCCGGCAGCCCAGAGGGCGACGCTCACACCACAGCTGCCCTCGACCTTCGAGTTGGGGACGTTGGGAATGGTCCCGACGTCTCCGTAGAAGGCATTGCCCTCGGAGTCGGCGGCAATCGTGTTCACCCACGGAATCGCCTGGTACTTGTCGAGGATCTTCTCGATCTGACTCACCGATTGGGCCCTGTTGACGTCATAGAAATGGTTGATAACCCGGAAGGAATCGAGGTTGGGATCCCTCAGGACGTAGGCATGCTGGTCGGTCCATTCCAGGTTCAGCACGCTCGAGGGAACCCCGGGGAAGGACTCCACCACCGGGCCGTGTTCGGTCGAGTAGAGGGTCCGGGTGACGTCGACAAGCGAGCCGTCGGGCTGCTTGGACTGGACGGTGATCTTCCGGGAGGTCATCTTGACCTGGCGGCCGTCCTGGAGGTAGGTGGTCGGCTTGCCCGCGGCGAGGTCGAGCTTGAACAGGACGAAGCGCCTGGCCGTCGAAACCGTGTGGCTCCAGGCCGCCTTCTGGGTGTGCCCGATCATCACCATCGGCACTCCGTAGAGGCTGCCCCCGCTCACGTTCAGCTTGCCCGGGATGGTCAGCTGGGACTGGAACATCCGAAGCGGCCCGCTCCACGGGAAGTGGGGATTACCGAACAGCATGCCCTTCGAGGTATTGGTCGCCTCGGCACCGAGGGCGACCGCGTTCGAACCGAGCGAGCCCTCGTCCGTCCTGAAGATGTCGAGCTCCGGCTCGAAGTCCGAGCCGAGGCTCGTGGCCCTAACGGTCGCACCGGGCGGTGAAGCCTCGGCGACCGCGTTGATCGCGTTGCCGGTACCGGCATAGCCGAGAAGTTCGATGAACCGGAGGTAGACGTCCTGTTCGGTTATCGGACGGACCCATGCCGCCCCCTTGCAGGTCGGGTCCGGGATGTTCGCCCGACCCGTGTCCTTGAGGTACTTGTTGTAGCCGAGTACATAGCCCTTGACCACCTCTCGGGCGCCGGGCTTGACCGCGTTGATGCCCTTCTCGTTCAGCAGCTGCTTCACCTTGCCCTGCTGGATGAATTGCTTGCGGACGAAGTCAGAGTTGAGGTTTCCGTTGTCCGGCCCGAAAAACTTCGACTTCTCGCCACGCAGGCCGAGATAATTCTCAGCGAGAGTGCAGATGTTCTCCTTGGCGATCGAGTAGCCGTAGCCAAACCCGATGCCCCGGTCGGAGTCGGCGACGATCCTGGGGATCCCGTACTCGGTCGTGCGGATGGTGACCGGCGGGTTGTCCTTCGCCTTGAGAGCCCGGGTCGTCTTCTTGATGCACTTCTGCTTGGCGGCGCCCTTCTTCTTCTTGCACTTCTTCTTCGCCTGCTTCGCGTAGTGGTTGGACGCGTCGGCGGAGGCGACTGAAGGGCCGAGGGCGACTGCTGCCCCAACGAGAACAAGGACGGCCAAACGGACGAATTTCAAGATTTCTCCTCCCCCTTCGCTTTTTTCCGGGGCGGCTCCCCTGCCGCTCTCGGTCGGTAAAACACGATCCCGGCGGAAAGGTATCGCACCGGAGGCCGGCCGGGGAGGGTCCGCGTGGCTGTAACGGACCAACCGTCCGGACCCGAGGAGCGGGCGCAGTCGGGAACTGGGGCTAGTCTCAAGGGACCGTGACTGAACGGCAGGAAGAACGGCACAGTGACACCGAGAGCGGCCCGGATCGGACCGGAACGGAACCTCGACGAGGTCAGATGCCGGCCTGGATGTTCGAAACCCGAACGGACGCCTGGCACCGTGCCGGGCTCGGTGGTGAACTCGAGCGTTCCGGGGGCCCCCTCCCCTGGACCAGGCTCGTGGTCTTCGGCCTTCTGACCGCGCTCGTCCTGATCCTCTTCATCAACCGCAAGGAGATCTTCCCCGGGCTGTTCCCCGAGTACGGGACCGAGGTGCGGGTCGTCACCGCGATCCTCCTCTTCGCCTTTGGATGGGGGTTTGCGGCGGCCTTCGGGCGGACGATCACCCCGTTTGTGCTGAGGCGGCTGGATCCGGGGACTGCGGGAACGGTTGCCTTCGCCATCCGGTTGGTCTCGATCCTGGTAATCGCTGTGATCGCCCTGGCGATCGCTGGGGTACGGCCCGGAACGATCCTGGTCGGTGGTGCCCTGACCGTCGTGGTGCTCGGTCTCGCGGCTCAGCAGACCCTCGGCAACGTCTTTGCGGGGGTCGTACTCCAGGGGGCCGGCCCCTATCGGGTCGGTAACCGGGTGCGTCTCTCGGGAGGACAGGTAACCGACCCGATCGAGGGCACGATCAGTTCGCTCGGGCTCTTCTACCTTTCGCTCGCCCGTCGTGGCGAGCGAGTGATGATCCCCAACAGCGCTGTCCTCGGTGCCACCGTCGTACCCCTGAATGAGTCCGAGGGAATCGACGTAAAGGCACGCTTCGACAGCCACGTGAGCCCCTCCCGGATCCAGGAGATGCTCGGCCATGCGATCACGGTCCCGACCCTCAGGGCACCGGTGATCTGGCTCGAGGAAATCGACCGCAATGAGGTCGTGGTCAGGATCTCGGCCACCCCGGTCGACCCCGACGATGGCCCTCGCCTCGCCGAGGAGATCCTCTCGGTGACCCGGGGGAGCTTCGAGATACCGGTGCCCACCTCGGGCACCGACGAGTAGTTCGGTTCAGTCCCGACGGCGCCGAAGCTCTTCGAGCATCAGCTTGGTGTGGAGCGCGGCGATGAAATCCCTGAGCGGCTCCACCCCCGACTCGATCAGGCGCCGGGCCTGTTCGTCGGAGAGCTCATCCCCGAGCCGTTCCATCAGCACGTCGACCTCTTCTCTCACGAGGTCATCGAGAGCAGCCCGGTAGCGGAGGGTGTCGTAGACCGTGAAACCGGTCTGCTCGTCGTAACCGCCGGCCCTGAAGCGGGAGATCGCCTCGATGATCCGGACGTCCTCGGGCGAGTAGCCCCGGGAGTTGGGGGTGAGGATGCCGATTTCGGCCAGTCGGTCGAGAACCTCGGCCGGGACCCCGTAAGCCCGACGGACCTCTGCCGGGGCCGTCCTCGTCCGCTCACCGGAGAGGGCACGCTCGAGGATCGAGTCTTCGACCTCCAGCAGTGCAACCGCCTGGTCCGAGTCTTCTTCCAATACCGATCGGATCGCCTTCAGCGGCATGAAACGCTCTTCCTGCAGGCGTCTGATCAGGGCGATCCGCTCGACCGTTTCCGGCCGGTACCAGGCCATGTTGCGACTGGTCTTGATCGGCTCCGGCAGGAGGCCCTCCCGCAGGTAGTGCTTGATCGTCGCCGCCGGAACGCCCGAGGCGTCGACCAGCTCCGACATCTTCATCAGCCCCGCCTGTCTGCCCGCGGTCTTCACAGCCTGAACCCGCCGGTGGAGCCATCCGGTGCGCCCGGGCCTGCCGCAGCACCGGACTCGAGCAGGGCGCCCACTTCTTCCTCGGTGAAGCCGGCCTCGGCCAGGACCGTCTCGGTATCGGCCCCGATCGCAGGCGCGGGGCCGGAGGTGTCGGCCGGCGTCTCGGACAGCCGAACGGGATTGCCGAGTTGCCTGACCGTCCCGACTCCGGGCTGCTCGAACTCGACCACCATCCCCCGTTCCTTGACCAGGTCCGATTCGAGCGCCTCCCCCACCCCGAGGATCGGCTCGATGCAACAGTCGTGCTCGTCGTTGAAGGCCTTCCACTCGTCCCGGCTGCGGTCCCTGAAGACTGCAGCCACCGCCTCCCAGCCTTCGCTCCCCGGTGGCGCGAACTGGTGCTCGAGCAGGTCGGGCCGATCGACCCCGTCGCAGAACGCCTTCCAGAACTTGGGTTCCAGGGCGCCGCAGGCCACCCAACCGTCGGTCGCCTCGTACGGGAGGTAGCAGGCAATTCCACCTGCCAGCTCGAGCTCGCCCCGGGCGGGGTCGTAGCCGTCGACGAAATGGCGGCCGGCGACCATCGCCAGCCAGGACAGCGCGCCGTCGGCCATCGAGATGTCGACCAGCTGTCCCTGGCCGGAGCGCTGCTTCTCGAACAGCGCGGTGAGGATCCCGAAAGCGGCCGGAAGGGCTCCGCCGCCCAGGTCACCGACCTGGACCGCCGGTTGGATCGGGGGACCGCCCGCCATCCCGGTGAGGCCGAGGATCCCGACCTGGGCCTGGTAATCGATGTCGTGGCCAGCCCGGTCCCGCAGCGGGCCGTCCTGGCCATAACCAGTGATCGAGCAGTAGACGATCCCGGGGTTGACCCCACGGATCGTCTCGTAGTCGACACCCAGCCGGGCAGTGACCCCGGGCCTGAATCCCTCTACCAGGACGTCGGCCGACTCGGCGAGCCGGAGGAATGCCTCCCTCCCCCCGTCGGACTTGAGGTCCAGCCTGATCGAGCGCTTGTTCCGATTCAGCGAGAGGAAGAGGGCCGAAGAGGTCTGACCGGGATCGAGCTCTCCGCCGTAGAAGGGCGGGGCCTGTCGGATGTAGTCGCCGGCCCCGGTGTCCTCGACCTTGATCACGTCGGCCCCGAAGTCGGCCAGCAGCTGGGTACAGAACCCACCCGGGAAGAGCCGGGTCAGGTCGAGGACCGTGATCCCCTCGAGCGCGGCCAAGCCGACGGCCTCAGTTCCGCTCCAGGCCCAGGAGCTTTCGGGCCTCCTCGACGGTCGCCACCCGCCGTCCTGCGTCCTCGACTATCTGGCGTGCCTTCTCGACGAGCTCGCCGTTCGACTTCGCCATCGAGCCATCGGGCAGGTAGAGGTTGTCCTCTACCCCGGCCCGCACGTTCCCACCGAGCACGACGGCGGCACCCAGCAGCTTCCACTGGTCGCGCGAAATGCCGATCACCTGCCAGTTGTTCGGACCCTCAGCGCCCCCCGGGATCTGGTCGGCCATCACCTCGACGTTCCGCGGGGTCGGCCGGATGCCCCCAACCACGCCCATGACCAGGGAGATCTGCAGGGGCTCCTCCAGCAAACCCATGTCGATCAGCGGGTCGACGTTGGCCACGTGGCCGGCGTCGAAGCATTCGTGCTCGGGCTGGATGCCCAGCTCCTTCATCGCGGTCACGAACTCGATGATCGTGTCGAAGCTGTTTTCGAACACGGCCTTGAAGACGAACTCCTTCCTCCGGCGCGAGTACTTCGCGTAGTTCATCGAGCTCATGTTGAGCGCGGCGACATCGGGGCGGAGCTCTGCCAGGTATTCGATCCTCTGTTCGATCGGCACCCCGATCGCCCCGGTCGAGTAGTTGATGATCACGTCACCGACCTCCTCCCTGATCGCCTCGGTGATCAGGCGGAAGTCCTCGACGTCCCAGGAGGGTGTCCCGTCGGGCTTCCTGGCATGGATGTGGATCTGCGACGCGCCCTCGTCGACCGCCCGCCTGGCCTCGGCCGCGTACTCGGCGGGTGTATAGGGGATGGCCGGGCACTGCTCCCGGTTGGCGATCACCCCCGAGATCGAGTTGGAGATGATCACCGGGTCCTCGAACCGGCTCATCGCCCAGCCTCGATCCTTGGCCGGGCCTTGGGGATCTCCGAGCCGCCCTCCCAAGCCGGACGTGCGCCGAGGTGGTTCTCGGCCCGAGCAGGGTGAGGAGTCGCGGTTCCCGGAATAGCAGCGCTATTTCGGGGTTCCGACGACAACGCGATGCGACGGGCGGAGGGCCGCCGCGATGTGCGGTTGGTGCCGGGAGGGCGGCATTTCATACGGGCATTACCCCATGCTTCTTCCAGGGCTTTTCGACCTTCTTGCCCCGGGCCATCCTCAGCCCCCTGATGACCGTTTGGCGGGTCTCGCGGGGATCGATGATGTCGTCGATCATCGCGTTGCCGGCCGCGATGTAGGGATCGATCTGCTCGCGGACCGCGTTCAGCATCGCCTCACGGGTCGCCTCGGGATCATCGGAGGCGTCGATCGCCGAGCGGCCGATGATGTTGACCGCGCCCTCGGCCCCCATCACCGATACCTCGGCGCCGGGCCAGGCGACGATCAGGTCGGGTTCGTAGGCCCGGCCGCACATCACGTAGTAGCCGGCTCCGTAGGCCTTGCGGACGAGGACCGTGATCTTCGGCACGGTCGCCCGGGAGACCGCGTAGAGCATCTTCGCCCCATGGCGGATGATCCCGTCCTGCTCGACCTTGGAACCGACCATGAAACCGGGAACGTCCTGGAGGAAGAGCAGCGGTATCGAGAAGGCGTCGCAGAGGTTGATGAAACGGGCTGCCTTGTCGGCCGAGTCGACGTCGAGGATTCCGCCCAGGTGCTTGGGCTGGGAGGCAACGATGCCGACCGGCATCCCGCCGAATCGGGCCAGGCAGGTGATCAAGGACTTGGCGAACTTCGGCTTGATGTCGAACCAGTCGCCGTCGTCGACGATCTCGGAGATCACGTCATACATGTCGTAGGGCTGCCGCGGTGACTCGGGCACTATCTCGAGCAGACGCTCGGAGGCCCGGTCCTCGGGGTCGCTGCACTCGATGACCGGGGGCTCCTGCTCGCAGTTCGAGGGGAAGTAGGAGAGGTATTTGCGGACCGCCTCGATGCAGTCCGGGTCGTCCTTCACCTCGAGGTCACCGACTCCGGAGGTCCGGCAGTGGACCTTGGCGCCGCCGAGCTCCTCCATCTCGATCTCCTCGCCAGTGACAGCCTTGACCAGGTGAGGGCCCGCGAGCGCCATCGCCCCCTGGCCAACGACCATCGGAACGAAGTCGGACAGCGCCGGAATGTAGGCGGTGCCGGCGGCGCAGGGTCCCATCATCGCTGCGACCAGGGGGACCACCCCGGACATCTCGACCTCCTCCCGGAAGAGGTGACCCGACCCGGCGAACAGCGAGCCGGCGGCCTCCTGGATCCTCGCCCCAGCCGAGTCGAGCAGCCAGATCAGGGGCATCCTCTTGGTCAGAGCCATCTCCCGGAGTCGGGCGACCTTGATCTCCCCGGTCTGACCCATCGAGCCTGCCATCACGGTGAAGTCGTAGGCGACGATCGCGCAGGGTCTGCCGTCCACGTCTCCCCAGCCGGTGACCACACCGTCGGCGGGGGCATCCTTCCCGACCATCGCCTGGTGGGAGTAGTGCGGCCTGCCCTGGATCCCCAACTCGACGAAGGTTCCCTCGTCCACCAGCAGGTCGATCCGTTCCCGGGCGGTCAGCTTGCCTGCGGCGTGTTGTTTCTCGATCTTCTCCGGTCCACCACCGAGCCGGGCCCTGGCCCGGCGCTCGTGGAGCTGATCGGTCAGTTCATTCAGCGGTGCGGTACCGGGGAGCTTCCCGGCGTCGTTGTCCTCGGTACTCAACCGGTCACCGTCCCTTCCACTCGGGTTCACGCTTCTCGAAGAAGGCCGTAACGCCCTCGATCGCATCCTCAGTCGAAAGCTCGATCGCCAGCTGGGACCTCAGGTAGTCGAGGGCGTCCTCGAGACCCATGTCCATCTGTCGCCAGATCGCATCCTTGCCCAGCCGCATGATCAACGGCGACTTGGAGGCCAGCATCCCGGCCCACTCGGAGACGGCCGCGTCGACTTCTGCGTGGGGTACTACCCGGTTGACCAGGCCGGCCTCGCGGGCCTCCTCGGCCCCCAGTCGTCCACCGAGGAGGAGCATCTCGGTCGCTTTCTTCCTCGGGACGTTCCGGTAGATCAGCGCCATGATCATGAAGGGGAACAGGCCGACGTTGATCTCGGGGGTACCGAACTCAGCCTCCTCGGAGGCGACGATCAGGTCGCAGGCGAGGGCGAGGCCAAGGGATCCAGCGAGGACCTTCCCCTTTGCCGAGACGATCGACGGCTTGCCCAGGGTCCCGAAGGCCTTGAAGCAGGCCGGAAAACGTTCGGCCCCGTGGAACTTCTCGATCGTCCCGGCATCACCGCCGAATGCCGAGAGGTTGCCCCCTGCCGAAAACACCTTCTCGTCGGAAGAGGCGAGCACGACGACCCGGACTTCCTCGTCGGTCCTGGCCATCGAGAGCGCGCAGAGCAGCTCGTCGAGGAGCTGATCGGAGAGCGAGTTCCGGGTCTCAGGATCGTCCAGGGTGATCGTCGCGACACGGCCCTCGACCTCGTAGCGGATCTTCTCGAATTCCTCTTCCTCCATCCCGGCCGGAGCCTAGCGGAAACAGGGAGTTGGAAGTGTTACTCTCTACTTTGACGAAGCTTCCGATCCTCCGGGATCGGCTCTACCGGAACGTTCAAGCGGCGGCTCGAAGGGCCGCCAAAGAGGAGGAGCCCCGTGAGCACCACAGTCATCAAGCCTGACTTCGAGACCGCGCAGAAGCACTTCATCTTCACCCAGGAGCACGAGGACCTGCGGGAATCGATGGAGGAATGGGTCAAGAACGAGCTCTACCCCCACCGGATGGAGTGGGAAGAGACGAAGTGGCCCGACTGGGCGATGGAGCGGGCCGGTGAACTCGGCTACCTGGGACTCTGCTTCCCCGAGGAGTACGGCGGGCAGGGCGGCGACTACTACTACTCGCTCGTCCGCGCCGAAGCCCTCAGCCACGCCGGCTCGGGCGGCCTTGGAATGGGTTTCGCGGTCCAGACCGACATGGTCCTCCCGCCGATCGAGATGCTGGGTACCGAGGAGCAGAAGGAGAGGTTCCTCGCCCCCGGGATCCAGGGCAAGCGGATCGGCTGCCTCGGCATCACCGAGCCGGGAGCAGGCTCCGACGTCGCTTCCATCCGGACGACGGCGAAGCTCGAGGGCGACGAGTACGTGATCAACGGGTCGAAGACCTTCATCACCAATGCGGCCCGGGCGGACTTCATCGTCCTCGTCGCCAAGACCGACCCGGATGCCGGCCACAACGGGATCAGCCTCCTGCTGATCGACATCCGGGATGAAGAGGGCAACGAGCTGCCCGGCTTCTCGGTCGCCCAGAACCTCGAGAAGATGGGGATGGCTGCCTCGGATACCTGCGAGATCGCCTTCGAGGACATGCGGGTTCCGGCGGACTCGATCCTCGGCGAAGTCGGCAAGGGCTTCTACCACATCACCTGGGAGCTTCAGGGCGAACGACTGGTGGCCGCCGCCGGCTCGAACGCCGGTGCCGAAAGGCTGCTCGAGACATCGATCGAGTACGCCAAGGACCGTGAGGCGTTCGGTCGTCCAATCGGCAAGTTCCAGTCGATCCGGCACTAGATCGCTGCGATGGCGACCAAGATCGAGGCCTCGAAGCAGTTCACCTACACGGTGGCCTGGCGGTTCGCCAACGGCGAGTATCCGGTCCGGGAGATCTCGATGGCCAAGCTGCTCTCGGCCCAGATGGCCTGCGAAGTCGCCGACGAGTGCATCCAGATCCACGGCGGCTGGGGCTACATGAAGGAGTACGAGGTCGAGCGCCACTACCGCGACGTCCGGCTCAACCGGATCGGCGCGGGCACCGACGAGATCATGCTCGAGGTGATCGGCCGCTCCTACGGGCTCTAGGCCCACCTGCCAGCGATTGCGAGAGGGCCCGCGGCCGAATCGGCCGCGGGCCTTTTCTCTTTTCCGGCTTCTGCCGGTCGGGTCCCGCCGGGACGGCCTTCCCGCTTATAGTCCTTCGCCGTCTGCCAACCGGAACTACCAGGAGGCCATCAGATGGGACTGCTCGAGGGAAAGAACGCGATCATCACCGGATCTGCCCGGGGGATCGGGCGGGCTACGGCCGAGCTGTTCGCAGCCAACGGGGCCAACGTCCTGATCAACGACCTCGACGCCGACGCAGCCGAACAGGCATCTTCCGAGATCGATGGCCCGACCGCCGTCTTCGCCTGCGACCTGACCGAGGCCGATGCCGCCGACCGGCTGGTCGAGGCCGCAACTGAAGCCTTCGACTCGATCGACATCGTGGTCAACAACGCCGGCTACACCTGGGACGGAATGGCCCACAAGATGACCGACGAGCAGTTCCAGGCGATGCTCGACATCCACACGATCGTTCCATTCAGGGTCGCCCGGGCTCTCGCCCCACACTGGCGGGAGGCTGCCAAGGCCGAGGCCGGCGAAGGGCAGGAGGTCTTCCGGAAGCTGATCAACGTCTCCTCCGTCTCGGGGACGATGGGCAACACGGGACAGGCGAACTACAGCGCCGCCAAGGCCGGGGTGACCGGCCTGACCAAGACCCTGGCCAAGGAGTGGGGCCAGTTCAAGATCAACATCAACGCGGTCGCCTTCGGGTTCGTGGAGACGCGGCTGACCGCCTCGAAGGAGGAGGGCGAGACCGTCACCGCCCCGGGTGGCGAAGAGATCCAGCTCGGGATCCCGGAGCAGATGCGCTCGATGGCATCGATGATCATCCCGCTGGGGCGGCCTGCATCAACGGACGAGGCAGCCGGGCCAGTGCTCTTCCTCGCCTCGGAGCTCTCGAACTTCGTCCATGGCCAGGTCCTGAACGTGACCGGCGGCCAGTTCGGCGGGATGTACACCTAAGCGGACCGGGTCCGCCTCCGATCAGCGCTCCTCGGCCGGGAGCTCTCCTGAACCGAAGGCCTCGGGCGGAAACTGGCCGAACCAGTTGTCGCGACCGCCATCGACGGTGATCACCGATCCGGAGTGGAATGCACCGGCGGGCGAAGCGAGGTAGGCGACCAGCCAGGCAAACTCCTCCTCCCTGCCAAGTCTTCCCATCGGGATCGTCTGGTGGACCGACTCGACCACCTCCTTCGGGTATTTCGAGACGAAGGTCTCGGTTGCGAACTGTCCGGGGGCGATCGCGCAGGTCCGGATCCCGAACCTTGCCCACTCGGTGCCAAGGGTCCGCATCATGTTCTCGACCGCCGCCCGGGCGGCCCCCGAATGGACCATTCCCGGCATTCCGTTATGGGGCGAGAGGGTGACGCTCAGGATCGTCCCTGACTCCTGGGGGATGAAGGCCCTCGTAGCTGCCGTGTGGCTCATCAACCAGGTGCCGGTCACGTTCAGCTCGATCACCGTCCGAAAGCCTTTCGCGTTGACCATCTCGGCGGGGCTGAGGAACTGCCCTCCGGCATTGTTCAGCAAAGTGTCGAGCCTGCCGTGGCGCTCCAGCAGGTCATCGAAGAAGGGCACGACCTCGTCCTCTTCACGGATGTCGAGGGTCGCGTACTCGAACTTCCCGGGGAGGCCCTCGGCCAACCCTGCGGTCTCTCCCAGCGGCTCCTCCCTCCGTCCGCAGCCGACTACCGTCGCCCCAAGGCGGACCATCTCGAGCGCGGAGGCCCGGCCGAGACCGGTCCCGGCGCCCGAGACCGCCACGATCTGGTCATCGAGCAACCGGTCGCGGAAGATCTCGGAGTGGCTTTGCGGTACGGATTCGCCCATCTGGGCGGGTAACCCTACCTGCGAAGGGGCCGGCGGTATCTTCGGACGATGGCCGTCCAGACTTCACCCCGGCCGCTAGATGGCCCGCTCCCGGGG